>CACXDY010000138.1 GCA_902766505.1 uncultured Prevotellaceae bacterium | reverse complement strand
GAAGATTTTGGCAGCATGGGCATAACTTCTCAGGTCGCAGACACTCAACCGGCCTGTGAAGAACACCCGTGGCGACTGGCATTTCTTCTTCAGACGTTCGGTGAGAGGACCCGTTCCGGTGATGACCAGATGACAATCGCTTTGGATATACTTCTCGGCTTCCAACAGCAGGTCGATACCCTTGTAGGGGATATGCCGGCCCACAAACAGCACAATGGGCTTGCCATCGTGTTTCTTCTTGATGGCTTCCATACGCTGGGCGTCTCCTTCCTGCAGCTTGAAATCTGCTGCGATGACCCCGTTGGGAACGATGCGGATTTTATCCTTGTAGCGATAGATGGGACTCGACGGATGGATGTAGTTGGGACTGGTGGCAAGGATGATGTCTGCCCGTTTGAGGGCGGCACTCTCAAGAGGTTTCACCACATAATACATGATACCCTTCGAGATGATGTCCGAATGCCAGTGAAGGATGAGTTTCGCCTTTTCCGGCATCGTGCGCAGCACGAAAGGATAGACATAAGGGTTGGGACAATGGACATGGACAAACTGTGGGTCGTATTCCTTCATCAGTGATTTCAGTACTTTGTAGTAACTGAAAGCCACATCTTGGTTCATGAAGGAGAAATTCACCTTGATCCGATGCACGGTGATGCCGTTGACGGTCTCTTTCTGCGTCATACCATCTGTGGCGAAGCACACGATGATATTGCGGAATTCCGTCAGGCCTTCGGCCAGTGATTTCACCAGTGTCTCTATTCCACCCAAGTCAGGGTAATAGTATTTGGATACGTGGAGAATAGTTTTCATATTGAAGATATGTTAAGATATTGTGTGAGGCCTTGAATGATTTTTGTCCAATCATATTCAGCCAGTTGAGTAGGATTCACTTTGGGACGCTCGTTGAGGGTTTGGAGAATGGCTTTTTCCCAGTCTGCGGGGTCATAGCCCTCGACGGTCTTGGCGCCATCCTTGCCTTTGGCCACTTCTATCATGGCGGTGTTATGGGCGGTCACCACCGGACAGCCGCAGAACAACGCTTCGAGTTGTGGCATGCCGAAACCTTCCATGAGGGCTGCAGAGACAAAGCAGTCGGCGGTGTTGTACAACTTGACAAGGTCTTGGTTGAGTACATACCCACAGAAGATGACGGATTCGCGTGGAAAGTCGGGTGATTCGACAATCTGACGCAGGTCTGAGTTCTTCCAGCCTTTTCCACCGACGACGACCAGTTGGATGCCGTGTTTCTGATAGAGTGTGGGCATCAGACGAATCAGGAAACTCAAGTTCTTCCGGGGTTCGAGGGAACCGACGAACAAGAGCATCTTCCCGTGCACACCGTATTGTTGTTTGATGGCAGCGCGTTGCTCCTCTGTCAGGTGCATGGCGTGGAACAGATGACCGTCTACAGAGTCACCCACGAAAATGTCCTTGCTCTTACGTTGGGAATAATACTGTTCTACCTTTGATTTCGTGTAATAGGAGTTGGTCCACAACCTGTCGGCTTTTCTGATGGCAGGACCGAAAAACATGCTTGTGGCAAGCCTGTTGGTCCATGCCATGGTCTCCTTCATCTCGATGTTGACAACATCGTGGACGGTAAACATCTTGGTCACTCGTCGGGGGATGAAGTAGGGCAGGTGGGGGACCGGCGCATAATAGAGGTCAATGTCCAACTTCCGGCACAGGCGAGGCATAATCCATTGCAACACGGCGATATTAGGCAGCCTCCGCGGAAATTTTCCGGAATAGTCGAGCAATTTGATGTTGTCGGGCAGGTCTTCCAGTTCTATGGTCTTGTCCATTCCTTTGGGCAGCACCACATGGAAGGTGTCCTCTTTCCTCTGTCTTGCCCATTCCAAAAGGGCACAATTGAGAAAAGTGGTCACTCCAGCGGCATTTCTTGACCATACACGGCCGTCGACAAGTATATTCATATTCTTTCGGTCGTTAATCAATTCTTACAAAGAGCTGTTTGATGACAGCCCATTTGTCCTTGAGTGAAACATGAGGATAGAACCATAGTGTCTGTCGCAACACGGGATGACCTATCCGGTAGAGCCAATACTGCCATCGGGGATGTGTCAGCTTGTAATAGATATATTCACTCTTTTGCTGACGGAGGCAGTCGCGGAGGAATGCGGAGGACTTGCCGTCCTTGCCGCCTTCTCCTTCAAGATGGATGATTCGGGGCGTGCGTATCACCACGTTGTCATAGCCTTTTTGTTGGAATCTGTATTCCATTTCTGCCTCCTCGCAATACATGAAAAAGGCAGGATGAAAGGCTCCGCAGTCGTTGAGCACATCACGGGCGACGAACAAGTCGGCACCTGTCACATACTCCACTTTCATATAGGGGTCGGGCAAAGGCATGGCTGGCTCGTGATGGAGGTGGAGGGCTTTCTTCAGGGGGGTGAAGATGAGTTTGCTGAAGTCGTCTCTCATCCTGGGGAATCTTCCGTAGGAATGGATGGGATGACCTTCGCGGTCTTCCAGCACGCACCCCAGTGCACCCAGTTTGCCGGGATATTGACAGGCGAAGTCGTACATTATCTTGACGGCATTGTTGACGAGCAACGTGTCGGAGTTGAGAAACAGGATGTATCGTCCTTTCGCTATCTCCAATCCCGCATTGTTGGCCTTGCCAAATCCTAAATTCTCTCCTGTTTCAAGCCAGACTATCCGTTCGTCGCCGGACATGGCTTCCGCCGTTCCGTCGGTTGAGCCATTGTCAACGACAATCATCTCATAACTCACGCCCTGGGTGTGCTCTGCAATACTGTCTATGCAGGGCTTCAACACATGAAGCGTGTTGTAGTTGACGATGATGATGGAGACGTCTGTTACTTGTTCCATATACCTGATGCTTTGCCGACAATGAGTTTGCCGAATTGTATGCGGTTGACAATCAGTCCAGGGATGTTGACGGCACACATCACGGCGATAAACCAGATGATGTCGTGCGTCAAGTGTGATACGGTGTAGGCCAGCGGAATGAAGACGATGGCGGCCGAAGTGGTGAAAATCAGTTGCAGCCAGAGCTTTCCGATGCCGTTGATGAAATAACTGTATCTCATGCTTACGATGAGGATAAAGATATAGGCTGCCATTCCTATGCTCATCTTGATGTCGATGACGGTGTTTTTGTCTATCCATAGGGCATAGACGATGTTGGAGAGCAACACCATGACGACCATGCCGATGAATATGCCCAATGTCATCAGGTCAAGCCTTTTGTTGGCCTGTCTAATCCATTCCATGTCGCCACGCTCATACGCATCGGTCGTCGCATTCCAATAAGGCATGCAAATGACGGTGAAAACCACTAACATGAGGCTGAAATAGCGGTAGGTAATCTGATAGGGAGTTACCATGGCTGGCGAGAACAGGTTGGATATGAGGATGTTGGCTGTCATGAAGAGCACCACACTCGATATTTGCATGATGAAGAATTTCACACCCATGCTCATGACGCTCTTGCCCTCTTTCATGTTGACCAAACGGAAACTGGGGCTCAAATGGGGATATTTATGGTAGAATGTGATGGGGTAGGCAATGAGATAGACCAAAAAGGGTGCGGCTGTGTTGACCAGTGCCACCCACATCAGCGAATGACTGCCTGACTGATAGACGGCATACGTGCCGGCGAGAGCCAAGGTCTGCCCCAGGCATACCAGGAGGTTGCTCACAGCAGGAAGTTGAAGTCCCATGTAGAAATTGCCTATCAGTTTGAAAATGAATGTGGAGCACACAAAGACAATGGTGATGACAAGGATGGTGTCGAGGTCGCTTACCATATCGTGTGAGACATTCAGAAAACCATACATGTCGCCAAGATAGATGAGCAACATCAATATCAACATGGTAGGAATCATGATGCAGGTAAGCATGGCAAAAGTGGAAGAGACGAGGGAGCGTGCTTCACGGGTCTCTTCGTGTGCCAGGTGGGCCGCCAGTTTGTTGCGCAGACCGTTGCCCAGTCCGATATCCATATTGTCTATCCATAAAAGCAGACTGCTGATGGTGAGCCATACGCCGTTCTTATAGTCACCCAGACAGTGAAGGGTGACGGGTACCATCAAGAACACTACCACGGCCGACCATCCTTTAATCAGAAACGATACCAGGATGTTCTTCCGCAATAGCGAGGTCCGTTGGCTGCTTTTCGTGTTTTTTGGCATATGAATAGTTCGATTTGGAAGGTACCCTTGAGACATGATTCCAATCGGTTTAATATATAACGTTTATTCACATTCTTTATTGCATCATAACGGCTATTTTCTCCCATGTCTATTTACCTCACATGAAATCGGCATGGAAAAACAATTCCATGCCGATTTCGGTAGGTACAGTCCGGTGTCTATTTCTGTTTTCTGATACCGTGGAGATAACCCAGCAGAGCCATCTTGCCACGCATCGTCTCACGTGGAGTGAACTCGCCGTTTACCCACATATAGCGCTGGTTGAAATAGGACTCCTGCAGTGGCCAGCCCTCTTTCCATGCCGGATAGCAGCGGTTGAGCAGGATGCGTGCATCGCCGCCATTGCCTTCCGACCAGGTCTCTGTGCCGTTGAATGGTGTCTGACCGGGGTGGGTGCCTGGCTCTCCGTCGTTGCGACCGGTGGTGTATACAT
>CACXDY010000137.1 GCA_902766505.1 uncultured Prevotellaceae bacterium | reverse complement strand
TACTACCGACCCCCAAGTGTCTAACCCATTCAACCTGACAGTGTCAAGACATTTGAGTGCAGACGGAGGACTTTCTTCAGGTGGAGGTATGCTTCAAAGCTATTTGGTGGAAAATGATGGAACCATCAATTTCCCTGTTGTTGGTAGAATCAAGGTAGTGGGACTTACCAAACAAGAATGCGAAACCCTTATTGAGTCCAAAATCGCTCCTTATCTGCAGAAAACAGAAAGACCTGTGGTTACAGTAAGAATGTCCAGTTTCAGAATCACGCTGATTGGAGATTTCTCGTCACCTAAGGTGGTTCCTGTAACAACGGAAAAGATGAGTTTGTTGGAAGCTCTTGCCAGTGGTGGCGACCTTACTCTTTATGGTAAGCGTCAAAATGTGCTGTTGATCAGAGAAGATGCTACGGGAAAGAAAGCCATCCATAGGATTGATCTTACAGATGCTAATTTCATCAATTCTCCTTATTATTATGTACAGCAGAATGATGTGATTTATGTAGAGCCCAATGCTACAAAAGCCAAGAACTCCGCTCTTGGTCAATCGGTTACCATTTGGTTCTCCTTCATCAGCATCTCGACATCTGTTGCATCTCTGCTTGTCAATATCCTAAGAGATTAATAGGGATTGACACGGCATACACTATTTGGCTGCCTTTTCCTTACTGTTTTATAAAGAACAATTCATCTCTATGATGAGTGTCTGACAGTACGGAAAAGGCAGATTTTTATTTAAAGACGATTAGGAATAAATCTAAAAGACATTTTAAGATGACAAGTAAATACTTCCTCACTATAATTGCTTCGTTAGTCATGCTTGTTTCCAATGCCCAGCAATTCACGTTGGAGGATTCCATTACATGGGGCAATGTCACTAAAAACCAAGTGGATGATATAATCCAAAAGGCTGAAATGGGGCATTCCACCTATCAGTATTATCTTGGCAGATGTTATTTCAATGGTCTTCAAATGGATAAAGATAAATATAAGGCAGTGGAGTATTATGGAAAAGCAGCAGATAAAGACCAAACCGGTGCACTCTACTACCTTGGATTCTGCTATAAATATGGTATGGGGGTTGTAAAGAATGAGTCAAGAGCTGAACAATTGTTTGGAAAAGCTGTCAAATGGTTGGAAGCAGAAATAGAGGAAGACCCCTATGCTTCTTATTATTTAGCCATGTGCTACAATTATGGTTTTGGAGTGGATGTCGATTATGCCAAAAGCAAACAATATTATGAAAAATCGGCTTTGATGGGTAACACCCAAGCGCTTGTCAACATGGCATTGGATTTTCAACATGGCAACAATGTGGCTAAGGATTACGCAAAGGCTTTGGAATTGTTCAATATTGCAGCTGAAGCAGGTAATCCGCAAGCTCAATTAAGCTTAGGGTATTGTTATCTTGATGGAGAAGGTGTTCCAAAAAATGTGGAAAAGGCCAATGAATGGTTTCGTAAGGCGGCTGCGCAAGGGCTGCCGGCTGCCATAAATGCTCTAAAATAGGGAAGTTACCTATAAAAGAATATTGGAGTTGACATAAAACCGTTGCACCCGTTTGGTTATGTTACAGAGAATTTCATAACCTATTGTGTCGAGCTCTGCAGCCATGTCGTCTGCGTTGTATTCCAGATTGCCACTCCGACCTATTACGACCACTTTGTCTCCCATTGCTACATGGTCGATGTCGGTAACGTCCACTAGAGTTTGATCCATGCAAATTCTCCCGACAATGGGTGCTTTTTTGCCATGTATGAGTACATGTCCCTTATTGGAAAGCAGACGGTTTAGACCGTCAGCATATCCAGTTGTAACAGTTGCAATTCTTGATTCTCTTTCTATTTTGAAAGTTCTTCCGTATCCAAGAGTCTCTCCTGGATGAACATCTTTTACTTGTGATATAGCTGATTTCCAGGTAATGGCAGGAGCAATACCCTCCGGGAGTTGGTTGCTGTCATCGGGCTTCAATCCATACAGCATAATGCCAAGCCTGACAATGTTACCTATGTTTTCAAAAACAGGATCATCATTTAAATATCTGAGGCCGGCAGCGGAATTACAACAATGCACATAGTCGAGATGAAGGTCAGCCACGCGGTCTGCAACCGCTTTGAACAGATGGATTTGCCGCCACGTAAAGGATTGGCATTCTTCTGTATCTGTATCGGCCACACACAAATGTGTGAATAGTCCATTGAGTCCAAGCCTTTGCGAGTATTGTCGGATGATGCGTTCGCACTCGTCAGGCAGATCACCATCTATGCCGATGCGGTTCATGCCTGTATCAATGGCGAATTGACATTTAATTTTATAAGGTGTGCGAGCCAAAGCTTCAGCATATTCCTCTGATACTATAGCTTGTGTGAGTTCATTGTCATAAAGGGTCTTGGCATAAAATGGAGAAGTATATCCTAAAATGAGAATCTCTCCACGGATACCAGCTTCTCGAAGTCCTATAGCCTCATCAATATTGGAAACGGCGAAAAGATGGACTCCGCAGCCAGAAAGTACCCTGGCTACTTGTACATCTCCATGACCATAAGCATCAGCTTTGATAACAGCCATGATATCAGCATCATGTCGAAGATTTTTCTTGTAATTAAGATAATTGGCTTTCAACTGAGAGAGGTTGATCTCAATCCAGGACCGTTTTTCTATTTGATTTACATGGACTTCCATTGCTGTTAATCAATTGAGGAATCTTTTTGTTTCCCATCCTAATTCCAAAATACGTTCTACCAGTTCCTCGTAACTGATACCCATATAACGTGCTGCATCAGGAAAGATGCTCATGTCCGTCATTCCAGGAAGGGTGTTGATTTCGATAATCATGGGACCTTTTATACTGTCAACAATGAAGTCGACACACGAAAGACCACAACAACCTATCACCCGATAGGCTTTCTTTCCCAATTCCTCCACTTCTTTTTGTGTGGATTTGTCAATGCATGCGGGAATGATGTGGTGGCAAAGTCCTGTAACATATTTCGAAGTGTAGTCGTAAAAGTCGTTATCTGACGATATTTCAATAATGGGGAGAGTGGTCAGCTGATGATTTCCCAAAATGGGAAGAGTAATTTCCACACCTTCCAAATATTCTTCCGCCATGATGGTATCGCCATGTTTGAGAACTTCTGCTATTGCTTCTGGCATCTGGGATTCTTGCTTAACAACTACAATGCCAATGCTTGAACCCTCGCAGGGTGGTTTAAGTACCATCGGCAACCGCATTTTGGATAGGATATGACGGGCAATCTCCTCGTGATTGTTGAAATCCTCTTGTTTCACAACGACAAAGTGCGGGGTGGGGATTCCTGTGTTTTCCAGCACTCTTTTGGTAAGAACCTTGTCCATACAGACAGCACTTGCTGCCACGCCGGGACCAGTATAGGGTATTCCTGCGAATTCAAGCATTCCTTGTATGGTGCCATCCTCCCCGCCTTTCCCATGAAGACCAAGGAAAACAATATCAGGATGGGCGTCCAGGATACCGTTCATGTTGTCTCTTGTCAGGTCATAGAAAACAGTATTGGCATACCCTTTGTTCAAAAGAGCTTCGTAAATGGCTTTCCCACTACGAAGTGAGACCTCTCTTTCCGAAGAGACACCACCACAAACGACGACTATTTTGCTGTTTTTATCCATGAGTATTGTTGCCCTTTGCTTAGTTTTGTGCAAAGTTATGACTATTTGCCGAAACATCCAAAGGTTTTTATGCTTTTTCTCCCAGCGTTGATAGGCGGTGTTTGATATTTTTTTGTATTTTTGCACCCACATAAATATTGTTTTTCAAATGAACATCGATCGTGACACCTCACTACGTATGCGGGGAGCAGCCATCTTTATGATTTTCCTGCATAACCTGTTCCACATGACCAGTAAAGCCAAGGAATGTGAATTCCTTTTTGTAGGTAAAAGGGTGACGGCTTTCCTCGATCATTTCACACTATCTTCTCCATCGTGTATCGAAGATGTATTTTCTTTCTTTGGGTGGTATGGTGTACCTGTCTTTATGTTCTTGAGTGGATATGGCTTGACCTGCAAGCATGAGTTGGCAGGTAAAAAAGTTAAGCCAATACCATATTTATGCCGCAATTATGTCAAGTTGTTTTTGCTTATGGCTCCTTGTTTCATCGCATACCTAGTCATCAAGGCAAAAACCATGTCGGTTCCATTGATAATCACTCAATTTGCAATGGTTTCCAATTTGTTTTATCCTTTGGATATCTCTCCAGGTGTGTATTGGTATTTTGGACTGACCTTACAATTCTATGTGATATATTTGTTGTTTTATTATTGTCGGAAGAACTACTTTGTTTATGCCTTCATGTTGGTGGCATTGGTTGCTGGCGTTTATTTTGCTATGTACCATCCAGATTACTTGCATGCAAAAATTCGTCATAATTCGTTGCTATGGCTTCCTGTTTTTCTTGCAGGTATACTTTGTGCACGGATGAATGGTGAGCGGTTGATGGATTTTTTTGAAAGGCATTGGATTTGGTGTGTTCCAATATTGTTGGCAATTTGGATTTACAGCTGTTTCAACGTTTATCTTTGGACGTTAAGTCCAGTTGTCGTTCTCCTTTTGTTTTTGGTGCTTGGTAAGCGTTTGGGACATGCTGGTGAATGCAAGTTCCCACTGCTTAGGCCCATTGGTATCTGGTTTTCTAAAGGGTTGATTTATTTAGGAACCATATCTGCGGGTTTGTTTGTCGTCCATCCTTTTTTCCGTATTTTTGCACTAAATGCCATAGGTGGAGGATACAGCAAATGGATGGTCGTACCTTGTTATATACTTGTGTGTATCATTGGTGCCGCCATTTACCAAAAAGTCTATCAACTTGTCATCAAAAGAGTTTTAAAGTAATTTAGAAACCTGTCCAGGTTTGGCGCCATAGATAGCGTGTCATTTCATCCCAGCGTGAGACTTCTGCGCCAAAGAAATCAGCAACATATCCATTAAGCATTTCTGTTGCTTTTGCAGAGTCTTCTTTTTGCATTTGTTGCCATGTTTGTGTCACGAAAGGAAGTTCACGAGCGCCTTTTTCCATGTAATAATCTCGGAGAGGCTCCAGCACCCTACGGTAAGTACCCCATCTGACTGTAGCCAAACGGTTGCCTTTGCGGAAATGCCACAAGGCAGCGTCATCACGGTCGGTGTGTTGTCCACATATTCCCAGCATGGCAGGCAGTTTGGTGTTGCCGCAGAAAATGGGGAATCTTGGACTTTCTCCAGGGTTGTCAAGGGCCATCCATACAACTCCGCCAATCTCGTCGGGCAGCCATGAGCGTAGTTGGATAACCGTGCTGTAAGCACACCATGGGACGCTGACGGTACGGATGTTTTTCATCAGTGAATCTCCCATGGCATAGTACATGTTTATTTCGTCAGGTCTCATCCATGGGTTGGAGTAGGGGGAGACAATACTGTCGGGTTCTTGTTCAACGATTTTCCCCTCTTTGTCTTTTCTTTTAGGATTAACAATTTTGTGGCGGCCACTGAGGTTTTTTTCAGTTCCCTCGTAGTAACTGCCGAGTAACTGCATTACTTGTTGGGCGCTTACCTTCTTGTCGGGTTTTACGCTGAGAGGAAGACATTCTACCGTATCGCTAAGAAGCAGGGAAGGAGCTAATTGGTTCATAATGAAGTGCTCACGTACGCTGTAATTCTTTTTTTCATTGAAATAGTTTCCTCCACTGAACACTTTCCAAAAGCAAAATTCCTCCTTTCCGTCCCACAGCTTTAACTTGCGGGCAACATCATATATGTTATCTGAAGCCATGTAATGGTCATGGTCATTTAGGTTGAGAGTTGAAATACGGCTGATGTTGGCGGATACGGCAATCTCGTCATCTGGGATGCGGACAGCAGCCCATACGGCACCTATCTTTTTGGGACCTTCACCAAATATCTCGAAAATCCATACTTCGTCTTTGTCGGCAATGGTCAGACATTCACCGCTATCACCATAGCCATATTTCTTGACCAGTTCACCCATCAGTTGAATAGCCTCGCGGGCTGTACTGCATCTTTCCAAGGCGATGCGTTGCAGTTCTTCTATCATGAACATCCCTTGTTTGTTGCGTAATGTATCGCGGCCGGAGATAGTGGTTTCACCTATACCGAGTTGCTTTTCGTTCAAACAGGGGTAGGCCGTATCCAAATATCGGAAAGTATGTCCTACTTGTGGAATGGTTCCCTTTACATACATTTTGGTGCTGTCTTCTGGCGTTTGTGTGTGCATGCGTCCATCAAACACAGTAGTGAAGCATCCTGCAGGATAATCTTTTGCCGGCACTATCTGCATCCAGGTTCGGTACCAGGAGTCACAGGTATGGGATGTCATGACGCTTCCATCTGTGGAGGCATTTTTACCAACCATAATGCTTGTACATGACATATAGCGATGGTCGTCGGATGATTTCTCTGTATCCTGTGCAGAAACCATGTTTGCTGCAAGGATCATAGAAATGGCAATTATTATCTGTCGCATATGATAGTTTTTAGTTTGATGATTCTATGATTTTTCTTTTGTAATAATTCATTCTTTTGTTGCAAAAATACAAAATATCATAGACAGATGACACTTGCTATTAGTTTTTTTCATATCTTTGTGCAAAAAAGAAGATAAAATGAAAATCCGTTTAGTTTTATTGATGTTTTGGTTTTCTCTCGCCTCGTTTTCTCAAAGCGCAGAGAAACTATACCAGCAAGGTAAAGCACTTTATGATGCCAAGGATTATGCTGGTGCTGTAGTAAAGTTAAAAATCGCTGCCGAGAAAGGTCATCGCAAGGCACAATATCGATTAGGTTATTGTTTGGACAAAGGCAAGGGCGTAACTGAAGATGATGCCGCCGCTTTTTCCTGGTATTCTAAGGCGGCAGCGCAAAATCATGCCAAAGCTCAATATCAATTAGGAAGATGCTACAAGAAAGGCGAAGGAACAAAAGTCAATTTGGAGAAGGCGGTATTGTATTTTACTAAATCTGCCCGCCAGGACAATGCGGATGCGCAATATGCATTGGCAAAATGTTATCTCAAGGGACAAGGTGTTGCGAAGGACATAGCAAAAGCAAAAAGTTGGTTGAAAAAGTCCATTGGGAATGAGAAGGGTGGTGACGATATCTTAAAGAAACTACAGAAAGAAGCCAAAGAGGGTGATACTGAAGCCAAGGAAATACTATCATTAATAGGCCGCAAATAATTATGTTAATACTTCAGATGAATGGCATAAAAATGAGATGCTTGTCTGTCTTGGTGGTGCTTGCATTTGTCCTTCCATCAGAAGGTGCCAATCCATGGCGACAGATGAGAAAAGTGGAAAAAGAGATTGTTGCTCCTACTTTTCCAGACAGAAAGTATTTCATTACAGATTATTATAATCCTCAGGACTCTCTATATACCAACGCCATTAATACTGCTATCGTTAAGTGCTCTTCTGAGGGTGGCGGAGTGGTGGTGGTTCCTAAAGGGTCTTTCAAGACAGCCTCCATTCATCTGCGGTCGAATGTGAATCTACATCTCGAAGACGGGGCTGTCCTGACTTTTTCTACTGATAGCAGATTGTATCCTATTGTTTTGACACGCATTGAAGGAATTGATTGCTATAACCTCTCTCCTTTGATTTATGCTTATGGTGAGAGCAACATTGCTGTTACAGGTAAAGGAAAATTGGATGGTCAAGCATCGTTTGACAATTGGCTTCATCCAGATAAGTTGTGGAAACTCAAAATGCCGGATGGCAAGGAGGGAAAGGAAAAGGATTTACTCAATCAGGCGCTCGAACAACAGTGGCCAATGGAGAAGCGAGTCTTTGAAGGATACTATGGGATGAGGCCGCAGTTCATCCATTTCTATCGATGCAAGAATATCCTTTTAGAAGATTTTGAAATCAACCGTTCTCCTTTCTGGCTGATTCACCCTCTCATGTCAGAAAATATCACGCTTCGGAGGCTTGTGCTCAATAGCCATGGCTATAACAACGACGGATTTGACCCAGAGTCGAGTCGTAATGTTTTGGTAGAGGACTGCTTCTTTGACACAGGTGATGATTGTATAGCCGTTAAGAGTGGAAAGGATGATGATGGTCGGAAATGGATGATTCCCAGTGAGAATATTATTGTCCGTCGGTGTGTCATGCGTGACGGTCATGCAGGCGTAGCCTTGGGCAGTGAGATAACAGGTGGTTGCACAAATGTCTGGGTGGAGGACTGTAAAATGGACAGTCCTAATCTGGCAAGGATTATTCGAATCAAATCAAATCCCAATAGGGGTGGTGAAGTCAAAAATGTGTTTGTAAGAAATGTTGAAGTCGGCACATGCGACTTGGCCATTCTTGGAATTGAACTTAATTACTGGCATGTGGATGAAGGAAAATACGAACCTTATTTTCACAATATCCGTTTTGAGAATGTCAACAGCAAGAAAAGCCGTTTCCTTCTTCATGTAGAGGGAGTTGGCGAGCATATCAGAGTACGTGATATATCCTTTAAGAATTGCCGGTTCGAAGGTGTTAGTGAAAAGGAAATCAATCATATTATTGGAACGGAAAAGGTGTCTTTCAAGAACGTTGTTGTCAACGGACAAGCATGGAAGTGATATCTCTCTGTTTCTTATCATTACCATATAATAATAGTGCTATGGAATACATCATTATCATTACTGCAATAGTCATTATCTTGGCTTTCGTTTTTCTGAGGAAGCACGATGACACCCAATCAGACTATAAAGAGCCTGAGTTCAAACATAGTGGTAAGCAATGGGTCTTCAATGGTATCCTCGACATAGATCATCCTCCTTTGGAACAAACACCCTTTAAAGACTATGAGGGCGCATTACAACTAATGGTAAAGAAAGGATATTTACATTATACCTTAGAGTTGATGCAACCGGTTCAATGCCAACCCGGTCTCTATAGGGGACAAGTAAGACTTGAGGAAGGGAATATTATTGTCCTGTTCGATAATCTGAAAGTAGGATATGTTTCCAGTAATCCAAAATCTTTGGCTGAGAGCATTAAACGAAAGAGCGGTGTGGCAGATGCTTACGGTTTCATTGCCACCAAGGATGGAGACTTTTTTGGTGAGGTCTGTATCCAAAAAAGATAAACAGCGTATCACATTATTCTATAATGAAAGGACTTTTTCTTCTATGGAACAGGCTACCGTATAGGCGGTGGTCCAAGCAGCCTGAAAATTGAAACCTCCGGTAATTCCATCGATATCGAGTACCTCGCCTGTGAAATACAACCCAGGTTGAACTCGGCTTTCAAGGGTGGACGGATTGATGCTTTTCAAGGATACACCTCCACAGGTGACGAATTCATCCCTGAAAGGAGCCCTTCCCTTCACAGCGATGGTGTCATTGATAAGGATGTTGACCAGTCTGTTCATTTCCTTCTTGCTCAAATCGTCCCATCTCTTGTCGGCTTTTGTTTCAATACTTTTGCTCAACAGATATGCCCATAACCTTGCCGTTAATCCAGGATAGGGTGTGCTGGCAATTTTCTTCATGCGGTTGGTGGAAACTATCTTTTCTAAAAAGGACCTGACAACAGACTCCTCCGCACCACACCAATTGATACTCAACATGGTGTTATAATGCATGTCATGCAAAGCCCTTGCAGCATAACTTGATAATTTCAGAATGGCAGGACCACTGACTCCCCAATGTGTAATCAGAAGCGCTCCTGATGCTTTATAATTCATGCCCGGTATACGTACAATGACATTCTCACACACTGTTCCCATCATTTCATGGAAAAACTTGTCGCCAACGCTTAATGAGAATAAAGAAGGTACAGGAGACACAATAATATGTCCACCTTGCGCAAGCCATTGGAGGCCGTTTCCTTTGGGAGAACCACCTGTTGCGATGACAACAAAATCAAACCGCCCGAGTTCGTCCATACTTAGGATGCGCTGTCGGGTTCGTATGGTTATGCCATGAATTTTGGCAAGTCGGAGAAAACAGTCTATAATACTTTGTGAATTCTGAGAGGCGGGAAAGACACAATGGTCTGGTTGAATGACAAGAGGGACTCCGTGGCGTTCAAACCACTGCATGGCATCATGGTTGTCAAAAACATTGAACAGCCTTTTCATCAGCCGGTGTCCTCGTGGGTAAACGGCACTCAAATCATTAATGCCCTCGAAAGTGTTGGTGCAGTTGCATCTTCCTCCACCTGATATCCGTACTTTCGACAACACTTGACTGCTGGCTTCTATGATGCTTACTTGCATTGAGGGTAGCTTTTCCTTTAGGTTGATGGCAAGGAAAAATCCAGCCGCACCTCCACCTATGACAGCTGTATGCATGAACAAATCAATTAGTTGTGCTGCAAAGTTAATGCAAATAGGTTTCTCTCACAAATTTTTTCTATTTTTCACAAGGGGGAAAAGACTCTATTCGAATCATTTTTTATATTTTTGCAATCCCAAACAATACTATTCTTATTATATATGCCCGAAACAAATAATAACAAAAGAACTACAACAAGGAGGACTATACAAAAGACACCTATAGATACAGGATTAGGACACTTGCCTCCACAATCAGTCGAGACAGAGAAATTAGTCTTGGGTGCCTTGATGATTGATAAGGATGCCTTTACTGTGATTAGTGAGATTCTAAGACCCGAAACATTTTATGAACCTCGTAACCAGAAAGTTTATTCTGCCATACAAACCTTGAGTATCCTGGAAAAACCAGTCGATATGATTACTGTGGTGGAACAACTCAAGCGTGACGGTACTTTAGAGGACGTAGGTGGTGAGATGTATATATATGATTTGACCGCACATGTGGTTTCCTCTGCTCATATAGAATACCATTCCAGAATTCTTGCTCAGAAATCTCTTGCGAGACAACTCATCCGTTTTGCAAGCGATATAGAAACTAAGGCCTTTGATGAGACCAACGACATTGAGACCGTTATGCAGGAGGCAGAAGGTAGATTGTTTGAGCTTTCACAGAAAAATACGAAACAGGATTACACCCAAATAGATCCTGTAGTTAAGCGAGCCCTGGATATTATGCAGTTAGCTGCAGCTAATACGGGTGGTCTGACAGGTGTGCCTAGCGGTTTCACCAAACTTGACGAGATGACATCCGGATGGCAGAAAAGCGATTTGGTTATCATCGCGGGAAGACCAGCCATGGGAAAAACCTCCTTTGCACTTTCCATAGCCAAGAATATTGCAGTAGACTATCGCATTCCTACAGCATTCTTCTCTCTTGAAATGAGCAATTTGCAATTGGTCAACCGTCTAATTTCCAATACTTGTGAAATAGACAGTTCAAAAGTGATGAACGGACAGTTGGATGATGCAGAATGGAACAGACTTGATAAGAATATCCGAAAATTGGAAGGTGCTCCTCTCTACTTGGACGATACACCGGGCCTCTCCATTTTCGAGTTGAGAACCAAGGCCCGCCGATTGGTTCGTGAGAAAAAAATAAAAATTATCATGATAGACTACTTGCAACTGATGAATGCAAGTGGCATGCGTTTTGGTAGCCGACAAGAGGAGGTCTCCAATATTAGCCGATCACTGAAACAGCTTGCCAAAGAGTTGGACATTCCCGTCTTGGCATTGTCGCAGTTGAACCGTTCTGTAGAACAACGCGATAAGGCTGACGGTAAACGCCCTCAGTTGAGTGACTTACGTGAGTCAGGAGCTATTGAACAAGATGCCGATATGGTGCTTTTTGTCCATAGGCCTGAGTATTACCATATTTATCATGATGAAAATGGCAACGATTTGCATGGCATGGCGCAAATCATTATCGCCAAGCACAGAAAAGGTGCCGTCGGTGATGTGCTGCTCAATTTCCTTGGACAATATACCCGTTTTGCTAATCCAGAGGATACATATATGCCTCCTACGAGCGGAGGAGAGATTATCGGCTCCCGAATGAATCAATCCTCAGGAATCGATGATCCTCTCGGTCCTCCACCTCCTCCTGATAATCCTTTCTAATTGGTCGAATTGGGCTTTGACAATCATGAACAAAATGACTTAGACAATGAAAAAGAACTATTTACTGTTGATATCTTTCTTATGCTGCATGGCAGCATGTGCCCAGAAACCATCCATTTCCATCCTTGGGGATTCTTATTCCACTTTTGAGGGGTATGTCACGCCTTCAACAAATGAGATGTGGTATTATGAGGAGAGCGGCGACCGTACTGATGTGAACGATGTTACTCAAACATGGTGGTGGCTTGTGGCCAAGGAAGGTGGTTATAAATTGTGTGTAAACAATTCTTATAGTGGCAGTACGATTGGTTATAGAGGATATGATGGAAATGATTATTCGGACCGTTCCTTTCTGTCACGGATGGATCAATTAGGCAATCCAGATGTCATTCTCATTTTTGGTGCAACGAATGACAGTTGGGCAGGTGAACCAGTGGGAGAGTACAAATATCAGAATTTGTCAAAAGCCGATTTCTATACATTCAGACCAGCTATGGCTTTCATGCTGCAGCATATGACCAACCGATATCCTAATGTTGATATTTATTTTATCTTGAATAGTGAGTTGAGGGATGATATCACTGAATCTTGCAAAATCATCTGCAGCCATTATGGTGTGGAGTGCCTACAACTTCGTGACATTCATAAAATCAATGGTCATCCTTCCATTAAAGGCATGAGGGCCATTGCAGACCAAGTGTTGAAAATGATGAAAAAGTAGGAGAGGAGAAGAAAATGTGTTTAATTAACAGCGTGTGGCTTGATTTTCTAACAAATTAACAGTAGTTTGGCTAAAAAACTTAAGATTTATTTGTTCGGTTGGCGTCAAATGCTTACCTTTGCGGTCGAATTTGATTAAAAAGGCAATATAATATGATTTCTTTGAGTTTCATTATTATTAGTTTGATTACCCTCCGACTGCAGAATGTAGCTGGAAGTGTCAAGGTGTGCGGATAAGAATCATTAATTAATTCGATATGGCCTTTCCACTTCCAACGTGTGAAAGGCCTTTTTATTTCAACCACTTCTGATTTCCTGTTGAAAGACGGGGATGAGGATAAATAGAAAAGGAATGAACGAAAGATTATTTATTTTTGACACAACCCTTCGGGATGGCGAGCAGGTACCTGGTTGCCAACTTAACACAGTAGAGAAAATCCAAGTTGCGAGACAACTCGAAATGCTTGGGGTCGATGTGATAGAGGCAGGATTTCCGATCTCCAGTCCTGGAGATTTCAATTCCGTTATCGAAATTTCAAAGGCTGTCACATGGCCTACGATTTGTGCCTTGACAAGAGCGGTGGAGAAAGATATAGATGTGGCAGTTGAGTCCTTGAAATATGCTAAAAGAAAGCGTATACATACAGGCATAGGAACCAGTGATGCACATATTAAATACAAGTTCAACTCCAATAGGGAGGAAATCATCGAAAGAGCCGTCTCTGCTGTGAAATACGCCAAGCGTTTTGTAGAAGATGTGGAATTCTATGCTGAGGATGCAGGTCGTACAGATAATGAGTATCTTGCCAGAGTGATAGAAGCTGTAATCAAGGCGGGTGCCACAGTCGTTAACATACCAGATACAACCGGTTATTGCCTTCCAGAAGAATATGGTGCCAAAATCAAATATCTGACTGAACATGTTGACGGTATAGACAAAGCAGTCATTTCTACTCATTGCCATAATGATTTGGGCTTGGCTACAGCCAATACTTTCAGTGGCGTAATCAATGGAGCCCGTCAAGTAGAGGTGACAATTAATGGTATTGGCGAAAGGGCAGGAAACACGTCATTGGAGGAGATTGCCATGATTATGAAGTGCCACAAGAATCTGAATATCGAAACCAATATCAATACTACCAAAATCTACCCGACAAGCAGAATGGTATCGAGTTTGATGAACATGCCTGTACAACCCAACAAGGCTATTGTAGGTCGCAATGCATTCGCTCATTCCAGTGGAATTCATCAAGATGGCGTGCTCAAGAATGTCTCTACCTATGAGATTATCGACCCGCATGATATTGGCCTTGAAGACAACTCCATCGTGTTGACGGCCCGTTCTGGTCGGGCAGCTCTTAAATATAGGTTGAGTGTGCTTGGCGTTGATGTGGATGACGAACGGAGAATAGACAAGATATATGAGAAATTCTTGAAATTAGCCGACCAAAAGAAGGAGGTGGCTGATGCGGATATCCTCATGTTGGCAGGTGCTGATACGGCAGAGGCCCATGCTGTTAGACTTGATTTCCTTCAGGTAACCACGGGTATGGGTGTACGCAGTGTCGCCAGTATCGGATTGGACATCAGTGGACAGAAATTTGAGGCTGCATCTACTGGGAATGGACCGGTTGATGCCGCCATCAATGCCCTGAAGAAGATTATTCAAAAGAAGATGACTCTTAAGGAGTTTACTATACAGGCCATATCCAAAGGCTCCAATGATGTGGGAAAAGTGCACATGCAGGTGGAGTACGATGGTGGGCTTTACTTTGGTTTTGGAGCCAATACAGATATTGTTACAGCTTCTGTAGAGGCATATATAGATTGCATCAACAAGTTTAAGAACAAATCAGAATGAATACTCTATTTGATAAGATATGGGACAAGCATGTCGTGCAAATCGTGGAGGATGGTCCTACACAATTGTATATCGACCGGTTATACTGTCATGAAGTCACCTCTCCACAGGCTTTCGATGGTTTGAGGGAACGAAAATTAAAAGTCTTTAGGCCCAAACAGGTATATTGTATGCCTGACCACAATACACCAACCCATGATCAGGATAAGCCCATTGAAGATGCTGTATCTAAAGCTCAGGTTGATGTGTTGGAGCGCAATTGCCATGAGTTTGGACTGACATATTTTGGCATGATGTCCCCCGACAATGGTATCATCCATGTCGTAGGTCCGGAAAAAGGACTCTCCTTGCCCGGTATGACGATTGTGTGCGGAGATTCCCATACGTCGACCCATGGTGCACTGGGCGCTGTTGCCTTTGGTATAGGAACGTCGGAAGTGGAGATGGTGCTGGCTTCTCAATGTATTTTGCAGCAAAAGCCCCAAACGATGAGGATAACAATCGATGGAAAGTTATCCAAGGGAGTGACAGCCAAGGATGTGGCTTTATTCTTGATGGCCAAACTCACTACCTCGGGAGGTACGGGTTTTTTCATTGAATATGCAGGTGATGTTGTCAAGGATATGTCGATGGAGGGACGGCTCACCCTTTGCAACTTGAGTATAGAAATGGGTGCAAGAGGTGGTTTGGTGGCTCCTGATGAAATCACATTTAAATATTTGAAAGACAGGGAATATGCACCGAAGGGAGCAGACTGGGAACGAGCTGTTAAATACTGGAAATCATTGAGAAGCGATGAAGATGCAGTATTTGATAAGGAAATTCACTTTGATGCAGCAGACATCATTCCCCGTATCACTTATGGCACCAATCCAGGAATGGGTATCGGCATCACGGAGGAAATACCGACATCGGAATCTATTAGCATCAAGGAGAAGGCTTCATTCGAGAGAGCACTGAAATATATGGGTTTTGAGGAAGGACAGTCGTTGTTGGGCCATCCTGTCGATTATGTATTCCTCGGTGCATGCACCAATGGCCGAATAGAGGACTTTCGTGCTTTTGCTTCTATTGCAAGAGGAAGGAAAAAAGCCGGCAATGTAACAGCTTGGTTGGTTCCAGGAAGTTGGGCTGTTGACAGACAAATACGGGAAGAAGGTCTTGACTTGATTCTGAAAGAGGCAGGATTTGAAATTCGTCAACCTGGATGCTCAGCCTGTTTGGCTATGAACGATGATAAGATTCCATCTGGTAAATATGCCGTATCAACCAGCAACCGCAATTTTGAGGGCAGACAAGGCCCCGGTGCACGGACCATGTTAGCCAGTCCCCTTGTCGCTGCCGCCGCCGCTGTGACTGGATGTATCACCGATCCAAGAGAATTCATCTAATTTGAGCAACCATGAAACAGAAATTCAATATAATTACCAGCACTTGTGTCCCTTTGCCACTTGAAAACGTGGATACTGACCAAATTATCCCAGCACGCTTTCTCAAGGCAACTGATAAAAAAGGATTTGGGGAGAATTTGTTTAGAGATTGGAGGTTCCATGAAGACGGCACCCCCAGGGAAGACTTTGTGCTTAATGACCCCACTTATAGTGGATGTATCCTTGTTGCCGGAAAGAACTTTGGTTCAGGGTCTTCAAGGGAACATGCGGCATGGGCTATCGCTGGTTATGGATTCAGAGTAGTCATCAGTTCTTTTTTTGCGGATATACACAAAAACAATGAACTGAACAATTTCGTGTTGCCTGTCGTCGTGAGTGAAGGCTTTTTGGCAAATCTCTTCAATAGTATAGCTGAAAATCCGAAAATGGAGGTCGAGGTAGATTTGCCAAGACAAATGGTCACTAATAAGGCCACTGGTGAATGTGAGCATTTCGATATCAATGGATATAAAAAACATTGTTTGGTGAATGGATTGGATGACATTGATTTCCTTCTCCAAAATACTGATTTAATAGAGACATGGGAAAAGCAAAACAAATGACGGTGGAACCTTTTGTTCATCCTTTCATAGAGATTATGGACAGCACCCTCCGCGATGGTGAGCAGACCAGTGGCGTGTCCTTTCTACCTCATGAGAAACTGATGATTGCGCGCATGTTGATGAACGACATCAATGTCGACCGTTTGGAGGTGGCCTCTGCAAGGGTCTCCGAGGGAGAGAAAGATGCCGTGAAGATGATATGCAGATATGCCGAAACCATAGGGATGATTGACAAGATTGAAGTATTAGGTTTTGTCGATGGGCATAAGTCCATTGATTGGATTAAGGATTGCGGATGCCATAACATCAATCTTCTGGCTAAAGGGTCCCTCAAGCATTGTCAGCATCAACTTAATAAGTCGCCGGAGGAACACATTGATGATATTCTGCAGTCCATTGATTATGCCAACAAACTTGGCATAGGAGTAAACCTCTATTTGGAGGATTGGAGTAGCGGCATGTCGGATTCCCCTGAATACATCTACCAAATGATGGAAGTGTTGACCAAGGCACCAGTTAAAAGGTTCATGTTGCCCGATACATTGGGTATTACCAACCCTCTACAAGTAATCGATTTCTTCAGGAAAATGAGACGTCGTTTTCCCGATGTTCATTTTGATTTCCATGCCCATAACGATTATGATTTGGCTGTTTCCAACTCGCTCGCAGCGGTTCTGTGTGGGGCAAAAGGCTTGCATGTGACGGTGAATGGGCTGGGGGAGAGATGCGGCAATGCCCCTCTTGCCAGTGTACAAGTCATTCTCAAAGACCAGTTTAAGGCTCATACCAGTATCAAGGAGGACAAACTCAACGATATCAGCAGGTTGGTGGAAGAATACAGCGGTATTGCTGTGGCTCCCAATCAACCTATTGTGGGTGACAATGTGTTTACTCAGGTAGCTGGTGTTCATGCTGACGGTGACCATAAGGACAATCTTTATTTCAATGAATTGGTCCCGGAGAGATTTGGCAGGAGTCGTGAGTATGCTTTAGGTAAAAACAGTGGGAAAGCCAATATTGCACTCAATCTTCAAAAATTGGGACTTGAGCTGTCTGCAGAACAAATGGCAAAAGTGACCAAACGGATTACTGAACTCGGCGACAGAAAGGAAATTGTCACACAGGACGATTTACCCTATATAGTCAATGATGTTCTCAAACATACGACACCAGAGGAAAAAGTAAAACTTATCAGTTACATGGTGTCCTCTGCTTATGGCTTGAAACCGCTTGCCAGCATCAAAGTGGAAATCAACGGACAACAATATGAGGCTGACTCTACAGGCGATGGTCAGTATGATGCTTTCGTAAAGGCGCTTAGGAAGATATACAAGACCTATCTGAACAGAACATTCCCCATTTTGGCCAATTATGCTGTGAGCATCCCTCCTGGCGGACGTACAGACGCATTGGTTCAAACTGTTATCACATGGCGGAATGGCGACAAGATAATCCGTACTCGAGGCCTGGATGCCGATCAGACAGAGGCCGCCATCAAAGCTACGTTGAGGATGTTGAATATCTTTGAGGAACAAAAGTAAACCTAATCTGAATATACAAAAGAAAAGAAAGAATATGAAAATGAGAATTGCTGTCCTTCCAGGAGATGGTATAGGACCTGAAATTATGAAACAAGGCGTGGCAGTGTTGGATGCTATCGCATCAAAGTATCATCATGAAGTAGAATACGAAGAGGCAATCTGTGGAGCTCAAGCCATTGATTTAGTGGGTGATCCATTCCCTCCTGAAACTTTTGAAACATGCCTTAGAGCTGACGCTGTGTTGTTTGCTGCTGTAGGAGACCCGAGATTCGACAATGACCCAACAGCAAAAGTGCGGCCAGAACAGGGCTTGCTGGCCATGAGAAAGAAATTAGGCCTTTTTGCCAACATACGTCCCGTACAGACTTTCAAGTGCCTGCTACATAAGAGTCCCTTAAAAACTGAACTCGTCGAGGGCGCAGATTTTATCTGTATTCGTGAATTAACGGGAGGGATGTATTTCGGAGAGAAATACCAAGACAACGACAAGGCCTATGACACCAATTATTACACACGACCAGAGATTGTAAGGATTCTACAAGTGGCTTTCGAATATGCACGTCGCCGGCATCACCACCTGACCGTTGTTGACAAAGCCAATGTGCTGGCATCAAGCAGGTTGTGGAGACAGATAGCAAAAGAAATGGAACCTTCCTATCCTGATGTAAGGGTCGATTATATGTTTGTCGACAATGCTTCTATGCGGATGATAGCCGAACCTACGTTCTTTGATGTGATGGTAACAGAAAATACTTTTGGAGATATTTTGACTGACGAAGGAAGTTGTATATCTGGCTCCATGGGGTTGTTGCCCTCTGCTTCACTTGGGGAACATACGCCATTGTTTGAACCTGTTCATGGTTCATGGCCGCAAGCTGCTGGGAAGAATATTGCCAATCCTTTGGCACAAATCCTGTCGGTTGCCATGTTGTTGGAGCATTTTGACTTGAAAGAGGAAGGTGCTTTGGTGAGAAGAGCGGTTGACGCAAGTCTTGATGCCTATGTTCGTACTCCAGAAATACAAGTTGAAGGGGGAGGCGTTTATGGAACAAAAGAAGTTGGTGAATGGATTGTGAACTGGATTAAGGAACAATCCATCAAATAAATGTCTTTATCATGAGAAAGGTAGTATTGGTCTTTGTGGTGTTCATATGGTTGCCTGTGTTCTCGACAGCACAGTCCTATGAACAGATGCGTGATTCCTTAGAAGTTGCCACTGCAGCACTACGTCAGTCTCCTGACAATATAGACTTGAGGTTGAAAAAGGCTTCCTGGAATGTCAGTCTCGAGCAATGGGAATATGCACAGAATGAATACACCACCATTCTCGAGAAAGAGCCAAAAAACATTGCGGCTTTGTATTTCAGGGCATATACTAATGAAAAATTGCATAGATATAAAAACGCAAGAATGGATTATGAGGAGGTCTTGAGAATAGTTCCAGGAAACTTTAATGCTACTTTGGGTTTGGCGTTGCTTAATCAAAAAGACATGCATTTCACAGAAGCGATGGACCTCATGAACCGTTTAGTGGAACAACATCCTGACAGCGCCGTTGCCTATGCTGCAAGAGCTGGTATGGAATTAGAACGGGATTTGCTGGATTTGGCAGAATATGATTTTTCGGAAGCCATGCGACTCGCACCGGATAATACGGATTATGTCATCAATCGGGCAGATGTAAGAATCAAAATGGGGCAGCGGAAAAAGGCTCTGCGGGATTTGGATAAAGCGACAAAAATGGGAATCCCCAAACCCGCTTTATTTGACTTATATCAGCGTTGTAAATAAGTCATTATGAGCTGTTAATCAACGCTTTTAACTATATTTAACGTGCAAGGTCGGTATTTTTGTCAATAAATCTCCGACTTTGCTTTTTTTTTCGTATATTTGTTGTCGAATTCACTGAATTATTACCTAAGATATCTTTATCTATCAATTTAATACTAACCAATTCATCTATTTTACATGAAAAGGAAACTACTACTTTTCACAATCTTAACGATTGTTGGTGCATTAGGATCAAATCTTTATGCACAGGAGGATGTGACCGACACATACCTCCAGAATGGTGACTTATCCTCCCTCACGGGGTGGGATTATGGCGATGAATTCAATGGTGGAACGTATACTTTCACCGATTACAGGCCCGATGCGACCGTTCCCGTCATTGAATTTTATCATTCTTGGAGTGCCAATGCAGGTGCTCCTGTTTCTCCGACTAAGAATTTCCATTTTACTCAGAAGGTAACACTTCCTGCTGGAAACTATCGTTTGGCTGTTAATGGATTCTATCGTGAAGGCAACGGAAATGGCACTAATACTAAAGCGTATATATTTGCAGGAGAAAAGCAACAATATATGCATGGCCTAACAGCTGCAGAGCAGGCCAATATTAGTAATCCCGATGGTATTTATTCTGGTGGCCTCAATTCAGATTTAGGTAGAGCAGCTGTCGCTTTCTCGCAAGGTGATTTCTCCAATGAGTTCGACTTTGATGTTGAAGAGGAACAAGAGATAACCATCGGTTTCAAAGGTTATATTGACACCTATTGCTCTTGGTGTATTCTCGGACCTGTAAAGCTCTACAAGTACAGTTTGGATGACTATCTTGTTGACTGGCGCAAATGGGTTGCCGAGGCAGAGGCTCTGTATGATTCTCCTATGAATGCCGACGTGTTGAGTGAACTCCAAGCTGCAGTTGTGGAAGAGTCCACTTTCCAATTGGCAAAAGATGTGTCAGATGCTATTACTATTTTGAAAGCCAAGATTGCGGCTGCCGAAAAGAGTATTGAGGATTATGCTGCCACCAAAGCTGCTTTAACCACTTATGATGCAAAAGCTGCTCAACTCGACCAAGCTGGTCAAGCTGCCTATAATGATGCTGTGACCAGCATCCGGAGTGCATACAATGACCGTTCGATGGTAGGGAATCAAAGTGAGGCAGTTAAGGCCGCTTATCAAGCAGCCGTTAAATTGCAGACTGCCCCCGGTTCAGATTATACAGAGTGTGCTCCAACCTCATGGGTGGGTCAAAAGGCAAACTATGGAACAAGGCCTGAACGTTACGAAACCTATGTTTACACTGGTGACGTGATGACCCAGACTATTGAAGGTGTTCCTGCAGGTGCTTATGAGATTGTACTTGAGGCTGCTGCTTCTACCACAACCTCACGTGACAATATTGCCGGTGCTGCTACCGGTACAGGTCTGACCGTTGTATTTGCCAACGAGCAGACAACCGATATTGAAGTTGTTTCTCAAACAGCGGCTTCTGATTTCGGTCCGTATACAGTAGTAGGCAAGGTTGGCTCAGATGGTGTGCTGAAATATGGTTTGAAGAATATCGCCGAAGGTGGCAACTGGTTCGTAGTCAATCTTGTATCTATCACCAAGGTGGAATATGTACCGGTAACCGCTGTTGAAGCAGAGGATGTGACAGTTGAGGTAACCGCCACCGCACCAATCACAGCTACCGTAACCCCAACAAATGCTACTTTCCCAGAAGTGAAATATACTTCTGGAGATGAAACTGTTGCAACGGTGGACGCTGACGGTGTTGTAACAGGTGTTGCTGTTGGTGCGACCACTATTACACTGACTGCTGATGAGAAAGAGAAGGTCATCAATGTGACTGTTACAGAGCCCGCAGTATTGCCGGAAAGTATTCAACTAAGTGCGACTGAGTTTGCTTTGGGTCTGGTAGAGAACAATAGTGCTACTCTGACAGCTTCTGTATTACCCGAAGATGCAAGTCAAGACGTAGCCTTCTCTTCAAGCGATGAGAGCGTTGCTACAGTTTCTGAGGAAGGTGTTATCACAGCCGTAGGTCTTGGTAGCGCTGTCATCACAGTGACCAGCAAGGCTAAGGAAGACGTTACAGCTACAGCAACAGTAACTGTTTCTGCAGCAGAGGCTCCCGCCGTATTCTCATCAACCTTGGAAGATGGTACCGATTATTGGCTGATGAACG
>CACXDY010000136.1 GCA_902766505.1 uncultured Prevotellaceae bacterium | reverse complement strand
ACCTGGGCGACTCCTTCTCCGTGCTCACCGAGAACGGCCCCTCTGCAGGGCACAAGGTGCCCGACAGCGACCACTCGATGGACTACGCCTACCATTCCCAACAACTGGCTCTCGAGAAAGACGTGCCTTTCATCGACCTTACCACCGCCACCGCCGAACTCTATGAAAGCTATGGTAATGCCAAATGCCACGAATACCTGTTTGACGGCGAAGGTTCCACCCATTTCAACACCACCGGGGCTTTGCTCGTGGCACGGGAGTGTGCTCGGTTGATGAAAGCCCAAGGCATCCTCGCCGAGGACATCATCATCCCCACCGACATCTCGGTAACACCGGCGACTGCCGACTTCGGCGAGGCATACAAAGGTCAGACCCTCGTCAAAGAACTCACCATCAACGGCTTCGGCCTCACGCCAGAGACCGGCACGGTGACCATCACCGCCACAGAAGGCATATTATTGTCGCTCAACAAGAGCCAATGGCAAGACTTCCTCGAGGTGCAATACCAAGCCTCCACCCTCGTTCAGACCTTCTATGCACAAGTCACGCTGAAGGATAACGGTGTCACCACAGGAACCATCACGGTGAGGCAAGGCGAGAAAGTCGTGGAGATACCCGTTAGCGCCACCGCCGTATCCCTAGAAGGTGGAACGGAGGTGAATGCCTATTGGCGATTGGAGAAAGACGATGCATACGAACTCACTGGTCCGGCCACCGTATTGGAAGAAAGTTGGACAGGCATGTACGTGCAGCGCTACTCAGCACCCAACGCCAATACCGTGTGGCCTGAATGGACGGGATTTGACGCCAGCCGCAAGATGCAACGCAACCTGCTAAACGGCGACGTATGGCCAGCCGATGAAATCGATGACAATCCCGAGCGTTATATCCAATGGGGCATCCAACCCACTACCGGCACCGACCTGAAAGTCAACCTTATTTCACTGTTCGTTTCGGGAAGTGGAGGCAACGGCATGTGCTGCCATGTTTACTACTCGCTGGACCATTTCGAGACACGCACCACCATCTTCGAGATGAAGAAGATGCCCGCCAACACCCCTCAATATGTCGAGGCCACGCCAGTCATCACAGTCAAGGACGGCCAACAATTGCTCGTACGCGTCTATCCCTGGTACAACGGTACGGCGACAGGAAAGACCATCTGCCTCTCGGACCTCACTATCCATGGCGTGGCTGTCGACGCTACGGACGTGAGCACCCTACACGACACCGACATGGATGTCCCGAAAGTTTTCATCTCCCCCCGACGGACGGAAACATCGCCTCATGCAACGGGGCCTGAACATCATCCGCATGAGTGACGGAACGGTGAGGAAAGTCGTTCACCAATGAATAAACAATTTTGTTGACCCTACCATTGATGGCAGCCTATGAAGATTTCTTAATGGCGAAATGACCATTGGTCTTCAGGGAGGCCTGCGTCGTTCAGAAATTGTATTTCAGTTTCAGCCAGAGTTCGGAGTTCTTGTCGTAGACGGCAAAGGAACCGTTTTTGGCGTGAAAATAATCAAAGCCAAGGACAGCATGCACTTGGTCATTGAAGGCATAGTCGGCACTCAAGCGGTTGAATATACCACCATTGGTGACATCGACATAGGCGAAACTTTGCAGCGCCAAGTTATTGTTCAACAAGTCTTTCGATATTCGGAGGGTGGACAATCCGCTGTTTCGGTGGTTACCCCAAGCCACTCATAATCGTCGGGGAGCACCCCAAAGGCATCTTTGACCTGTACTTTGTCTTCACCTTGATAAGCATAGTAGAAACGGCCTTCCATCTTGATTTCGACATTGCTGATAGTCATCAGGCGACCATGGTTCTCTGCCGAAGCAATGGCTGCGACCTCCACAGGTGTAGACACGAGACTGACAGTTTCCACGGTAAAGGTCTCATCACTGCTGGCCACCAATTTGACCTCCTGGCCAAAATCAGGGTTGCTATAGTCCAGATTGTCGCTGCTCTTGACCCCAATGATGTAGCCATTCAGTTTGGTGCCTGCCGTCAAAGAGACGCCGGAAATTTCAATAGCACCGGTGACATCCTCCACATAAGCAAAATTGAAAATGTCGTCGATAGCGTTGACCTGAACGTCATTTAGAGACAGTTTTATCATTTTGCCATCCTCGGCTGCTTTGAAAGCAGCGATGTTTTCAACCTCGAGGTCAAAGGTTTCTGCGACAGGTTCCACTGTCTCGTCGTTTT
>CACXDY010000135.1 GCA_902766505.1 uncultured Prevotellaceae bacterium | reverse complement strand
TCGCAAGGAGGGGCTTTGACCATCATCACTGCCGCGCTCAACGAGAAAGCTACAGTCTGTGCTCCTTTCTATCCCGCATTGTGCGACCTGACAGGTTTCCTCCATCATCGTGCCGGAGGCTGGCCCAAGTTCTTCAGCGGTTTCTATAATGACGGACAAATCGATATTCCACAGGAACAAGCCGTGGCCACACTGCAGTATTTCGACGTGGTGAACTTCGCCCGACTGCTGACCGTTCCCACTTTCATGTCGTGGGGGTACAGCGATGACACCTGTTCACCCACGTCCGTTTGGGCGGCTTGGAACGAAATCACCGCCCCAAAGGCCAATGATATCACTCCGTCGAGTGGGCACTGGCGTTTTCCTGCCAGTTGGGAGAAATGCTGGCAGTGGATTAAAAACCAGATGTTTCAATAATAAAAATCACAAACTGATGAGCATCCTGACCATTCCTCAGGATGCTCATCAGTTATAACCTTCCACATAGAAGGTCTTCAATCGTGGTATGAAGATTGTCAATTCCTTTCATCAGTTCGATACCTATGATAAGTTTTGCGTTGATATCCAATTCTGTGTTGTTGATGTAATCGATGACAGCCGACAAGTGTCCCATTGTCTCGCGGAATCCATCACTGTCGGTAAAATCCACTTGCTGCAAATCCCTTATACCTATAAAAGAACTGTCCATTTCATTTCTTTATAATATTTTTGCCGACGTAAAGAAAAAAACTTTTGATAGACTAAAACAATCTTATTACCACGATATGAGAAAATATAATAAAAGCAAGAAGAGCAGCAATTGTGAAAAGGAAATCTTCACTATGAATGATAACGAAAAGACCACCATGCTCACATCCATCGAGAGAATCCTCAAAATAGTTGAGGATTCAAAACTCTTGCCTGAATGCATGGAAAACATCAAAGAGTACCTCATGTACATCTCCGAACTTCAAGGTATCTCATCGCCACAGGCCCTTCTGCTTTCTCTGTTTGTCGAAGGCAGTTCCTGCGGTGACAGCGTCACTTTCTCCAATTTGGCGAATTTTGTTGACTGTCCAAAAGTTCGTGTCATGCAGTTTCAAGCCGAAATTGATGACTTGGTAAAACGTAGGTTCCTAAAAAAGGTGAAACGGAAATATGGTAATGAATCCTTCGGATATATTGTTCCTTCAGACGTAATGACTTCCATCGTCAGCAACTGCCGTTTCGTGCCGAAATCAATGGCAGCCAAAGATGGCATACAGTTTTTCCAAATGTTTTTCGACCTGACGCACCAGCGCAAGGAGGAAGAGATAGACACTGAAATGCTCCAAGAAGAATTTGATAAACTCCTTGAAGCAAACAGTAATCTCCGATATGTCAAGAATTTGGAGAAAATGAATCTTCCTGACAACAGTAAATTATTAGTGACACATATGGCCCGCTATTTGGTGCTTGACCAACAAGAGAACATACCTACCGATAGTTTGGTTTACCTCTTTGATGACCGACATGAAGCATACAACGAGATTCATCCTTTGGAGGCGGGAAGGCACATTCTCCTACGAAAGAGAATTTTGGAATTTGCGGGTAAGGAAGAATTTCTCAACCGCACGAGTTTCAAACTCACGGCAAAGGCACGTGGAAAGTTATTGAAAGGTTTCTCTCTTCCCAAGCAAGAGGCTCCAATGGTGACCATAAAAGCTAAAAGCATTGTCGAAAAAACTTTGTTCTTCAACAATGAAGTAGGGCGACAGATTGAGGATTTGTCAGAGTTGCTGGACGTGGAGAAACTGACGGCTATTCAGACACGGCTTAAAGAGCACGGCAGAAGGACGGGCTTTGCATGCCTTTTCTACGGGGCACCTGGTACTGGCAAAACGGAAAGCGTGTTGCAGCTTGCCCGTAAGACCGGGCGTGACATCATGCAGGTGGATATGTCGGAAATCAAGAGCAAATGGGTGGGTGAGAGCGAGCAGAACATCAAGGCGGTGTTCGACAACTACCGCTCATTGTGCAAGGCATGCGACAAAACTCCGATTTTGCTCTTCAATGAGGCAGACGCCATTCTTGGCATGCGAATGGGAAAAGCTTTGCGGGCAGTGGATAAAATGGAGAATGCCATTCAAAACATTGTCCTTCAGGAAATGGAGACCCTCGACGGTATCATGATTGCTACGACCAACCTTGAACAGAGTCTGGACAGTGCTTTTGAGCGTCGTTTCATCTACAAAGTGCGTTTCGACCGACCAGACATCGGGCAGCGGAAGAAAATATGGCTGTCAATGTTGCCCACGCTCAGCGATGATATGGCACTCCAATTAGCTACCTTGTATGATTTCAGTGGTGGACAGATAGAGAACATCGTTCGCAAATGTGACGTGGAGTCCATTCTTTATGGCGAGTCCTCAGTGGACGCTGACAAGATACAGCGTTTCTGTCAGGAAGAGACCATCCTTAAAAACAATATCTCACGCATTGGTTTTGTATAGAAAAGAGCGTTTTGGATTGGGTCGCTTGCTGATGGAATTGCGTGATGGACAACTGACATGGTCACTTCCAGACGATGCTCTTGCTTTTACTGCATTTCTTGGTTCCCAATAAGCTACCATCACAGGATGGAGCAAAAAGCGAAAAATCTTCGCCACCATTAACAATCCTTAAGACGAATAATTCTTTATTCTCATTTATTTTGCTTATCTTCGCGTCGCAAAAATTCAGAGGATGAGTTTTACAAGATACAATAGACCCTCAAACAGAACCGCACATAGCCGTAGAAAGTAGAAGTGCTTCTGAAACAAGAAGCTGACACTGCCATAAGGCAAATGAAAAACTCTGTTCGAACTGAGGATATAGACAACCCTAACAATAGGCTTCTTCCTTTAAGCGTTCTTTGAACAATTGTACCAAATAGATCAAGAGACAGCCTTGAGCTGCTCCAACCGAGCACATGATCGCCACGGTGGGAAAAGGATCTGAATTAACAGTTTAAGTATTAACCGTTTAATTAAAAATGATTATGACAGATTTCTTTTTTATTTTATTGTTTATGATTTGTGTGGGGGCTTTCGAGTTCTTCGCACTAAATCGCTGTGCCTTTCGCTTTACACTTGGCGAAAAAACACTAACCAACATTCTCCCACGTTGTCCAATGACAACGCCATACGTCTCGTAGGTTTCCTGAACGGAAACTACCTTTCCCCCCTCATTTTTGTTCTGACCCGAAAACCAGAAGGTTAAACACTTCCCAAATGGTTCTTCTCGCACTCCATTAAGGAGCATACTATTATCACTTAAAAATACTAATAATAACTTTTTATTCATGACTATTGAGACTAACGGACATCGAATTACTATTGACATTGACCCATTACTCGTTTTTATTCTCCTCGGTGACAAGGTAGACAAGAAGATTGTTTCAGACATAGCAGCACCCAATTTCTCCATCGTTGTGAGACCGTCGGATAGACCAAACTACAAGACGAAAGAGGGGGGCTACACCATAGTTGTCCGCAAGGACGATGGCGAGGAGACCATACTCGACATGCCCTATCGTGGTGCGAAAATGTTTTACATTCTCACGCTACTTAGTCAGAAAGTGGTGGGTGGACTAACCAACAAGTTCTTCAAGAACGAGAGGGCGGCAGCTGCCATCAAGGCTCTCTACGATAAGCTATACTGCTCAGGTGGCGGCGAGTGGGTGAAGTATTGCTCTGAAGACAACCACGCCCTCTCCACTTACCGCACGCACTCGAAGAACGCAGTGAAGGATAATAGTCTGATGGACAATGCTTTGCGCTACTGGTGTGGATTCGAAGACGAAAAACGTACTGTCGGCAAGAACCGTTTGCAGTTGAGGAGGATACGCATTCCTAACGACCGCATTATCTTCGAGGACGCACCCAACAGCAGTGTCACCTTCGAGCAGCTCATGGAGCAGTTGCCGCCATTGGAAGACTTGTTTGGATTCCGAAACAAAAACACAGAGCGCATTCGCGAGCTCCATTCCATAAAGGCAAGCAACTTCTTCCACCACAGCTGAACCGTGGCATAAGGGTAGGGGGGGGAGAGCCCCCTCTTCCCCTACTGCTCTTATACATATATAAACCGACTTCAATTCATACTTTCTCTGTAACTTCGCTCTCAGAATAGGGCAATCTTCACTCTTAAACATCAATTCCCAACAAAAACAAATAACCACATGAACAGCATCATTTTAGGTCAACAAGAAGTTTATCCAGCTAATCCCAACCTATGGTCTTTCAAGAAGGTCGATGACATCGTCAACGGTATCAACCTGCGGCTGAGCAATATGGCCAGTGGATTCCCTTTCGAGTTCAATGGCACGACATGGGCAGACAGCGAACGGCTTTACCTTTGTGGCGAGTACTCTGACAACACCACAAGACATAGGCTCATCCAGCAAGAACTGATTGGCTCCACAAGTGGATATGCAGCCAAGAGGTTCATTAAGTCACAATACCGAAAGGAGGTGAGGGATGACTTCCCTACGTTCCGCCTCCAGTGGATGCTCTTTTGCGTTTGGCAGAAGTGCAAGGGAAACAGCGACTTCCAAAGACTGTTGCTGAGTATCCCAGAGGGTGTGACACTGGTGGAAAACACCACTACCGACAAGTGGGAGAGTGCGGAGATATGGGGATGCAAGAACCTGGAACTACACAACAGTCGTATGAATCTCAAGAAAACGCTCATCAGCCGACACAAAGGATGGAAAAAGAAAGATTTGGACATGCTTCTCAACCTCGAAACCAACAAGTTGAACGACGTCGGCGAATGGCGGGGACAAAACAACATCGGCAAAATCCTCATGATTTGCCGCCACTGCATAGCCAATGGCACGGAACCGCTCGTTGACTACGAACTATTGCGCAACGCCAATATCCATATCCTCGGAAAAAAGCTTACATTCTAATCCATTCTATAACGGACGATGGAGATAACAATAGAAATGATTTGGCAAAAATTACCGCTTCTGCGCACACATGGCGAGGAATTCCTAAAAATGGCCAATGATTTGAACACCAAATACGGACTGGACGTGACCATGAAGGTGGATGCGACAAGTTTTAAACGGGCTCCATCCGCACCCAAGTGGAGCAACTATCTTACCTGTCTATTTTTATAAAGAGAAAAAAATTAATAACAACGATTAAAACAATGACAATGAAAAGAACTGTTATCTGTGAATATGTGGGAACAGGACATCCCGATAAGTTGGCTGACCAAATCAGTGATGCGCTGCTGGACGCCTTTTTGGAGAAAGACCCCGACACTCGTGCCGGTATCGAGGTGATGGTG
>CACXDY010000134.1 GCA_902766505.1 uncultured Prevotellaceae bacterium | reverse complement strand
GCTTATAGTCGTGGTGTCCCAGAAACTGTGCCAAGGTGTTGAGTGTACGCAGGCTGGGGGCGTACTCATAGTTGACATATCCCCATATGCGTTTCAGAGTGGTGGGACTGATGAGCACATGGGTGCGGGAGAAAATCAGTTCATGCAGGTTGTCGAAATCCTTTGGCGTGCTGACTTCATGCCGCAACACGTCTTCGATGGCTTGGCATAGGTGCTTGTAGGGATTGCAGGAATTTTGCATAGATGGCGGTGTTTTTTAATCTTGAACGCAAATTTAGGCAAAAAAGATGGTTTATTAGCCTATCTGTTCAATTTTTATGCTTTAATCTCAAAAATGTAGGATGATTAGTTGGCAATAAATGGTGTAATCTTTTATTCCTCTTGATTTAACATATCGAGCGGAAAAATGGCTGACTAAGAGTAAATGAAATCGCTGCAATTCCTTGATTTGACGGCGTTTAAGAATAATTGGCATAGTCAGAATGCGAAAATGGTGGGGTGGGAGAAACAGACTCCCGACTGGCTCAATGCCTGAGTGCCATAGTGAGGGTTGCTTTGGTTTGAAATACAAAAACAAAATCAAAATTTTTTTGAGGCTGCCAAAATAAGGAGGTGCCTTGGTGCGTAAAAAGAGAGTGTGCCAATCATTTTGACACACTCTCTTTTTTTATCCGTTATTCTTCCTCGTCTGTGTTTTCCCACAAATTCGTCCATTGGGCTTCAGCCTCGCCAGGGTCATGTGGCTCTTCAGGAATGACGATCATGCCCTCGTTGCTGCCGTCGAGCAATGCGTTCGTTGCATCTACGTGGATAATGTCGACCACGGGTAAACTGTATATCTTTCTCTTCATAGTCGCTTGGCTTGGGGATTACTTGACGACATACTTTATCCCATTGTTGACATAGATGCCACTCGATGTTGGCTTGCCGGCCAGGCGAATGCCATCCAATGTGTACCAAGCATTGTCGGTCTCGGCTGTCTGTACTTCCTGGATGCCGGTGGGGTCATTGTCCTCAAATATCCAGGTGAAACTACTTGCTTGGTTCGGGCCGCTGACACTGCGTGTGGGCAGGCGCAGGTAGGCCTTTCCGGCGGGCAGTGTGCCGGGAGATGAGGCATACCAGTTGAAGCCCTGGGCGCCGTTGGTAAGGATGAAGTTGCTGTAGCCGTTGTCGGTGGTGGTGATGGGTGTGGGAACGACGACACCCACGAGCAGGTTGGCCCACACCTTGTCGGTAGCGGCGATAGGCACATTGTAGGTGCCGGTAGCGCCTTTGACCACCAGTCCTGTTCCAGCGGGCACGTAGTCGGCCGGTGTCAGGGTGATGCTCATGGTGGTGGGCGAGAAGCCGCTGATGATATATGCCTTCACACCTTCGTCGGCCTGTGTGAAGTCAAGGTCATAGGGGCTGCAGAAGGTGCTCAGTCCGTGCGAGCCGACTTTCACCTCCACGTTGCTTCCTATGGCATACACCGTCACATTGGCCTCAGGCATGGTGAACGTGTACTGTCCGTCTGTCTCCTCGAGATGCCCCGGTTGAAGAATTGCAGTCCGGCATACGGTTGGGTGCTCTCATAGTGTGCGGCACAGAGCATCATGTAACTGTGTCCGTAGATATGGTTGAGGTCCTTTTGGTTGCGCTGCTCCGAGGGAATCATGCTGCCCCCGCTGCGTCCCCATCCGCCGTCAGTCACCGAGTCGCCGATGTAAAGCACCCGCTGCGCATGGATGGAGGCGCAGACAAACAGCAAGAAACCTGCTGCGATGATGAATCTATGTCTTTTCATAGGTTATGATTTTCTATATTTCGCACCCTTTCACGACAATAGCGGGGCAAATGGGCATTTTGCGCAGTTTGCCTTTGACGGAGTTGCGGACGAAACTGCTCCTGAATGTGGCTGAAAAATAGATGGCACCCTTTCCTTTGGTGTTGACAGGGCTGACGCTGATGCAATATTGCTGCTTTCCTTTCAAGATGATGTTTTCTGATGGTGAAACGGCTATCTGCTTGTCGTTGTCAGCCGGGCTGACTATCTGATAGATAGGTTTGTTGAGTATGTTGACAAATTGATTGCCATGTATCTCGTATACATTGAAACTCAGCGTACATTGCTCGAAAGTGCATTCTTTCAAACTCAGTATAATGTCGCTGAGCAGATAGTCTTTCCTGTTTTTGAATACGGGTCCCCATTCTGAATATTTATTGTCGTTACCGATAAAAGCCACAACACCAACGTTGACCCACGACTTGCCCGAAAGTGTCCGGGGGCGGTTCTTCTTGCCTACCACAACCTCGTTCAGTTCAACCACTTTGCTGTGCATCGTCACGGTCAGTTCCGATTTCTTACTGTAGACAGTATACGGCACCATCGCAGGCAGATAGGAGACATGGCTAAATGATAAACTGTCTTTCCTGTCTGCTGGTATGGTAATTTCAAAATATCCTTGCGCATCGGAGATGACCCCAACCCTGTCATTCTCAAAGCCTATAGTGACATATTCTACGGATTTCCCCTGCTCGTCGACAACATGGCCTTTGATGGTTGTTTGGGCCATGGCTGACGAAGAAATGAGAAGGACAACAAGGGCAAGCGTCAAATAGTGAATCTGTTTCATGGTTACATCTCGGTTTTGTATTCCAAAATATCGGCCGGTGTGCATTCCAGTGCTTTGCATATAGCATCAAGCGTGCTGAAACGGATAGCCTTGGCCTTGCCCGTTTTCAATTTCGAGAGGTTTGTTATCGTAATGCCCACACGCTCTGAGAGTTCGTTGAGCGACATCTTCCTTTGGGCCATCATCACATCAAGATTTACTATTATCATGAGCCGTTTGCATTAGATGGTTAAATCGTGTTCTGCTGCTATGTTGTTGGCAATCTTATACATGGCTCCGAATACAAGCACGGCCAATGCCCAGACGAAGGGGTTCGACGTCAGGATGAATTGTCCCGGGCCTTCGGAGATAAATATCTGACTGAAATTGTCGGCTGTCGCAGTCTGCAGGAAGATGAGAATGGCACCAATGTTGATGACAAGAATATTGGCTTTCGGAAATAATTCCTCTCTTCGCATGCCGCGCAGTATATTGACAAAAAACGTGATACAGATGCCTATCAGTCCGAATGTCAGGATGAGGTGGATGGCAAATAAGGAAATCGTATATCCTACTATCGAACTGCTTGCCTCCAAATGGATATGTTGGCCTTCTGTGTTGAAAATGTTTGCGTAACTTTGAAAACACACATACAAAAACCAGCATACACATACAAACAACGCTGTATAGCATAGCCATTTCAGTTTTTTAATCATTTTGTCGTTCATATTCAATCATGTTTAAATTCATTTGATGAGTGCAAAAATAGTGGAATTTGTCGAAAAACGATAAATATTTGATGTAAATTAAGTAATATTTAATCTTGAATGACAAATTTAACTAACCTTTCATTTTGGATGATTGAATATTGTATTGTTGTGGTTTCTGAAGTTCTCTACCTCTTGGGTGATGAGGCCGTATGGTCATGAGATTGTCAAGTCACTCCGTCAGTGAGCAAAGGTATCGTTCCAAATGGGTGTATTGACAATCGGCAGACAACTGGGAACCGTCCGACGGGTCATGGGGATTGAGGCGGTGCTCTTTCTCCCATTTGTCGGGCATGCCGTCGTGGTCGCTGTCCTTGGGCGGACGCGTGGCTTTCAGCACAGGCCATCCTCCTACGTCCTCCTGGGAGTCGATGATGCCGCTCTTCGCATTTGCATCCACCATCTTGTGCTGACTCCTGTATCCCGTTCCCTCGCAGGAGGCAGTGCCTTTTCTCACATCGTCGACCACCCGCATGTCCACCGCGTCTCTTTTCGGGAACGAGGCTCCCGCATGGTCCAGCACTTTCTCATAGGCCTCTTGTGCCGTATGCTGGCGGATGGGCATGGCATCCCAGGGCGTTTTCCTGTGGATGCTGTCCATCACCTGGGGAAGGTTGGAATTGGGCTGAACCCCGCCATCCCAGTTGTCTGCCGTCACCCGTTCGTTGCCCTCCATCACATTGCCCGCGATGTACCACTTCCCGTGGTCGCCGTTGGCCCACGAGGGATTGGCGATGCGGTGGCTGACGTCGCCCGCGGCGGTGGCCGGTCCTGGTTTGAAATAGTTGTTGACCATGTTGACATCGGTATGCCTGACAAGAAATCTCGGGTCGCGGCCTTCTTTGTGCAGTGCCCCGCCGCCGTAGACACTGTTGTATCCCCAGTTGTAGACGACGTTGTTGCGGAAATCCACGTAGCCGGAACCACCGGCAAAACGGGGATTGCGGCTGGAGTGGCATGCGATGAGGTTGTGGTGATAGGAACTGTAATCGCCGCCCCAAATACCGCCAAAACCATGGGCGCCCTTGGAATGGGCCGACTTGAAAAGGCTTTCGGAGATGATGCACCACTGCACGGTGACGCTGTCGCAATGGTAGATGGACATGGTCTCGTCGATGCTCCATGATGCGGAGACATGGTCGAGGATGATGTTTTTATGTCCACGTGCGCTGATGGCGTCTGCCTCTTTCCCCGTCTCGTCTCCGAGCCTCACCCGGAGATATCTGATAATCACCTGGTCGGCATTGATGTTGAGGGGATAGCCCCGCAAACAGATGCCGTCGCCCGGTGCCGTCTGTCCGGCTATGGTGATGTAAGGGTGATGGATGGTCAGCGGACTTTTCAGCCGGATGGTGCCCGACACCCTGAACACCACCGTCCTGGGCTCGCTGGCGCTGACGGCTGCCCGAAGGCTGCCTGGACCGGAGTCCTCCAGCGTGGTGACTTCATACACGCGGCCTGCTCTTCCGCCGACCGTATATTTCCCGTAGCCTTCTGCTGTGGGGAAAGCAAGAGGTGGCATGGCGCCCTGTGCATGGGAGATGAAGAGGGCCGTGGCCATCAGGGTGAGAAGGGTGAAGACTCTTTTGGGCATGTCGGTGGAAATGAAGGAGGCGACTTAATAAAACTGCACGCAGACGGCCCTGCTGACGTGGATATCTTTATGGGTGTTGAGCGAGGCCTTCCCGTCGTTGGTTTCACTCACGGCATACACCAGGCCGCCGTCATGGCTGATGGTCAGAAACGACGGGTTTCTCAGTGCCAGCGAGTCCTGCAGCGTGGCCTCTCCTGTCTCCTGGTCGAAACGGTAGGAGTAGATTCCTCTGCTGCCGCCATCGGTATAGGTGCCGACGAGCATCGACATCGACTGCTGGGCCTGAGCACATAAAATCCCTAAAACCGACAGGGCTATCACTGTTCTCCATCTTCTTCTCATAAGGGCAGTCGGTTTATTCGTTGTTTTTTGATGGTTGATTGATGTTGACGACAATTTCTATCATCCCGTCACGCCGGAGTACGAGGCGGTCGCCCTCCCTGGTGAGCAGCAGGTCTGTCGAAGAGATGCGCGTAGGCCAGGCGTCTCCGGCTGTGCCGCCGGAGAACAGCGCCCAGTCGTCGGAAGTCAGAAACCGGCACTCACTCCTGTAGGTTTTCCTCCCCAGGCGCAGGGAAAGGAAATTGTCGGGGGTGACGCTGATAAACCTGTCGGGTCCCACCTGCACGGTCTGCCCTTGATAGTCGCTGTTGGCGTAAAGCACTTCGCCAAACTCCTGTCTGGGCAGCGGGTAATCGCACAGGATGGATGTGGGAAATCCCCGCGGGAACCGGCGGTTCACCATCCAGTAATCGTAATCGCCGTTCATCCAGCAGAGTCGGAGAGGGGAGACTCCCTGGCCGGGGATGACAAAGGGGCGGATGTTGTTCTTGGCCGAGAGTGACGTGACCTGTGAACGGCTTTTCACGGTGCCGTTGGGCTTCAGGGTCATCTTCCATATCTCGTAAATGCCGGCGGGCGACACCTTGCCGTCGGGCATGGTGGGCAGCGAGACATAGACCACGTCGGAACGGCTGGGGTCGAGCGCCATGCCGCCGCTGTAGCATTTCTCCGTGCGTTGCCAACTCTGATGGAAGGCATGGCCGCCTTCAGCCATTTCCGTCAGCCGCCATTTCTTGCCCGTCCATTTGGCCACCAGGTACCGGTGGCTGTCCTTGTCCTCACTGATGCGCGTCAGAGCCACAATGGGGTTCTCCTTGCTGTCGGTCGTCACCTGCCACACCCAGTCGCGGGCATTGTCGGGGGCATCGACAAGGGTCAGCGGGTATTGCTGCCGGTAGTCCCCGCTCTTGTCCACCTTGAAAGGCTGTCCGTCGATACGGGAGAGCACATTGCCCTTGATGTCCTGCAACTGCATCGTGTTGATGTCGATGACATTGAGATAGAGCCAGCACGGCCATTCGTTGTCGGGATGGCCGGTGGTGTAGGCCATGTAAATCTTGTCGCGCCCGTTGCTGTAGTATTTGGCGTAGGGCCTCGCCCCCGTGCTCTGCACCATCTGCCGCGGACCGAAATCCACCTTCACCTGGTCGTCCTTGTCGGGCATGGTGAGTCGGGCGACGGTGGGGTGCCAGTTGATGCCCCGCCAGCACAGGTAGATGTGCTGCGGGTCGTCGCTGAGGATGAAGGGCGACGGGTAGGTGGTGTTGTGGTTGGTCTCAATGTATTTTTCCTCTCCGAGCGAGGTGATGTCGCCTTTCTGGGTGGAGATGCGGTACCAGATGCGGCGCTCGTCGGTGTGCCGGGTGTAGAATATCATCACACGCTCGTCGGGCAGCACGAGGAACGTGGGATTGTTGTGGTCGTCGGGCTGGAAAAAACTCCTGACAAGCACTTCTGAGCGCTTTCCCGACCGGAAGTCCATCTGGGTGGCTTTGACGTTTCCATGCACATCGATATACCCGATGTAGGTGGCATTGATGCTGCTGTCGGCATTTTCATAGTGCAGGGCGCGGGGGTCGGCAAACCAGCACCATGCTCCCTCGTCACTGATGGTGTCGCTCTCACATGTCTCTGCGTGCATGCCGACCGTAAAAAGGCATGCCGTCACCATCAACAATACTATTTTCTTCATACGTGTTGGGTCTTGATTTCGTTGGCAATAATAGTTCAGGGAGCATAGACTCCCAATTTCATTTCCAGTTCCTCCAGATGGATGAATCCCGAACCGCGGTAGATTTCTTTTCCGTCCATCAGCAACAGCACCGTCGGTCCTGAGAAGACCAGGAAACGGCCCGCCGTCAGCGGCTCTTCACGGATGTCGGTATAAAACGAGCACACTGTCGGGAACCTGTCGGCCAGCCGCCCGACCTTGTCGAGCATGACGTCGCAGACTCCGCAGTCGGGAGCCTTGATGAAAAAGAGGCACAAGGGGTTTTCCGCCAATGCCTGTTCTATGTCCTTGATGTTTGTCAGATGCTTCATGTCTGCGGTTGTTTTTCCGGATATTCAGCGAGCAGTTGGCAGACGGTTGCCCAGTCGGTCTCTGCGTCGAAACCGAACTTGTCGTCAAGTCCTACGTTCATATACAGTTTTTCCTCGAAGTTCTGCAAATGCGTGTTGTCTACTTCCGGGTTCTCGTTGATATAGTCAAACGTGATGCCGTCGTCCAGGAAATGCCGGGCATATTCGGACAGTTTGTCCCGGTGGCACGAACTCCACAGTATCAGACAGATGTCCCCGCGGAGTGACATCACCTGCAGCGCTTCCTTTGCCAGCGGGAAATAGTCGTAGGTCTCCTCGTCGTCATAACAGGCATGGAGGATGGTGTCGTGGATGTCCACAGCGATATAGATTTTCTCCCAGTTTTTCTCTCTCATGCGGAGAAATGCCGCTTCGAATGCTTTCCGTAGGTCCATTGGCTTAAGGTGAATGGGGCGGCGAAAAAGCCACCGGTGGATGATGGATTGATATGGATAGGTGATTCTGTTATTCTCGATTGCAAATATACAGAATTTGTCGGTAAAAAACTATTTTTTTACCATATTTGCAACAAATTGCCGT
>CACXDY010000133.1 GCA_902766505.1 uncultured Prevotellaceae bacterium | reverse complement strand
TGACCAATATTCCCTTTCTGTCTGTTCAACTTTCTTGGGTTTTCGGGCTGAAACGGTCCCAACAGCCAAGAGCAAGACAAGGAGAATGATGGACGTCTTGAAGTGATTTGTTTTCATGAAAGAAGAGTTTTGTGCTTATTTTTTGCAAAAATAATAAAAAAAAACAGTATATTTGCGTAATGAATGAAGGAAATGACACAAAAAAACCTTTAAAAGATGGAGAATAAATATGTTAAGCAATTTCCCGACATCATGTCAGGGAAGAAAGTGATGTATGTGCATGGTTTCGGTTCCTCTGCTCAGTCGGGCACGGTCTCACGTCTGCGCAAAGTGCTGTGCAATGCCACCATCATAGCAGAGGACATGCCTCTGCATCCCCAGGAGGCATTGGACCTTCTCCATCATCTCTGTGAAAAAGAAAAACCCGATTTGATTATCGGCACATCCATGGGTGGCATGTATACCGAACAACTTTACGGTTTCGACCGCATTGTCATCAATCCTGCCTTCCAGATAGGCGATACGATGGTGCAGCATGGCATGACAGGAGCCCAGACTTTTCAAAATCCGAGAAAAGATGGTGTCCAGCAATTCTTTGTCGACAACAATATGGTAAAGGAATACAAACAAATCTCTTCCCTTTGTTTCAGCGGTGTCAATGATGAGGAGCGCCGGCGGGTGTGGGGCCTCTTTGGAGACAAGGATACGACTGTTGACACCTTCGACTTGTTCCACAGTCATTATCCTACAGCCATCCATTTCCATGGCGAGCACCGGATGGACGACCATTCCTATATGCGTGCCGTCATGCCTGTAATACGATGGATAGATGATTTACAGGAACACCGTGAACGCCCCGTCATACTCATTTCTGCCGACAGTACGGCCGACCAATGGGGAAAACCCAGAAGCAGTGTACAAAAAGCCTTCAGGATGTTCCTTGAGAAATATCAAGTATATTTTGTCGCATCGGCCGATTTCAACCACCGTGAGAACATGCCGGATATCATGGCATGGATGCAGGAACAATTCGACGCTCCATCCTACAATCATGTGATATTCTGCAGCAACAAGTCGCTGCTCATGGGTGACTACCTCATCGATACCCTCCCCTGCCCAGATTTCATGGGAACTGTCATCCAATTGGGGGACAATGAATTCAAGACATGGGAGGACATCATCATCTATTTTGAGCGAATGGGCGGACAATGACGAATTATCCTGCAGAGGGTGTGATGTCTTGTTTTTCCTGACAGGTGATAAAGAATTTTCCATCGCCGTCGAGACCTATGGTGGCTTCACCGCCCTGACGGAGTTTTCCGAACAGAATCTCACGCATGAACAATGGTTTCAAGTCACGAGAGATGACACGGTCAATCTCACGTGCACCATACTCATGAGTGAAACCTTTTTCAAGCAACTTCTCCCTGGCCTCTGGCGACAACGTCATTGACACCTGACGGGCAGCCAGGCGCCCACGCAACTCACGCAATTTCTTGTCAAGAATCATACCGGCCATCGTGCGGTCCATATCGTGGAACACCACCGTGGCCGACAGGCGGTTGAGAAACTCCGGCTTGAAAGTACGTTTCACTTGTTTCATCATTGCCTCGCCAGCAGGCACACGGGCTCCAAAGCCTACAGAGGCTTGGGAGGCGTATTGCGCACCGGCATTTGATGTCATAATGAGCACCACATTGCGGAAATCAGCCTTCCGCCCCTTGTTGTCGGTGAGCCGCGCATAGTCCATGACTTGCAGCAAGATATTGTAAATGTCGGGGTGGGCTTTCTCTATTTCATCCAGAAGCAACACGCAATTAGGGGTCTTGCGGATGGCATCGGTAAGCAAACCGCCATCCTCATATCCCACATATCCTGCCGGTGAACCTATCAGTTTGGCCACAGTGTGTTTCTCAGTATACTCACTCATGTCGAAACGCACCAATTGGATGCCCATCTCACGGGCAAGTACACGGGCAACCTCTGTCTTGCCCACACCTGTAGGTCCAACAAAGAGAAGTGATGCCAATGGCTTGTCGTCATCGAGCAGACCAGCCTTTGCCATCTGTATGGCCTCCACCACTTGCGTCACGGCCTCGTCCTGACCATAGATGCTTGAACTCACTCTACTATACAGCGTTTCCAACTTCGAATTGTCATCATCACCCATGGCCATGGCATCCACCTTGCAAATCTTGGACAGCAACTCGGCCACCAGGGCCTTGTCGACCACCCCTGCGGCATCATCAGGATGAATTTCCCGATATGCCCCTGCCTCATCAATAAGGTCGATGGCCTTGTCGGGAAGAAACCGGTCGTTGACATATTTCGCACTCGCAGTCACAGCATAGTCGACCACTTCATCTGGATAGGTGACATGATGAAACTCCTCATAACCTGGACGAAGTCCCATCACAATGCGGATGGCTTCTTCGACAGACGGTTCACTGATATCTATCTGTTGAAACCTGCGTACGATTCCCTTGCTGGAAGAAAAATAACGGTTGTATTCCTCATAGGTCGTGCTTCCGATGAAACGGATATCGCCGGCATCAAGATAGGGCTTCAGCATATTTGAAGCATCCATCGAACCATCACCTGTGCGGCCTGCACCTACCAGATTGTGAATCTCATCGATATAAACAATGGCATTGCCCTCAGCACGCACGCCATCCATGATGTTTTTGATGCGTTTTTCAAAATCACCTCTGAACTGCGTGCCAGCCAACAAAGTCCCAAGGTCCAACTGATAGATGCGGCTTCCTTTCAGACGTGGGGGCACATCGCCAGCCACAATACGGGCTGCGAGCCCATGCACCAAAGCAGTCTTTCCCACACCAGGCTCCCCCACATGAAGAGGATTGTTCTTATCCTTTCTACACAACACCTGAATGGTACGCTCCAACTCATCCTGACGGCCAATCAGCGGATTCTGGCGGCCAACCAGGTCGTTGAGACACACCACCTGACTGCGCCAGGCTTCCTCCTGACGTGGGGCATCCGCATCTTGCTCTGCATTCACTTGTTCATAAACACTGATGAGCACACTCATGAACTCCTCTGTTTCCCCTCCTACTGTTGTCTCCAGCAGATAACGAGCCTGAGAATCTTCAAGCATGAGCATGGCACGTACAAGATGTGGCACATCCAGCATCTCGGCACTTGAACTCACCACCTGGGCTGCCGCCGTGTTCATCAAATGCTGCATCTGAGCCGATGTCTCCAACGTATAGTCCATCCCTTGAGGAACAGACTCCAACTCTCCAAGATAGTTTCGGAGATTATTACCCAAATGGTCTTTGGCTTCATCATCAAAATATTCTACAGCCTCTGTAAATGGTTGCTCGTCAAGCAAAGCGAGCAGCATGTGCTCGGGCATGAAAAACTCATGTCGGTAGTCCTGTGCTATCCGTATGGTTTTGGTGATGACTGATATGGTGCTTTTGGAATTCTTGATATCTGGCATGACTAATCTGGGGAATAAGTAAGACGTAGTGGATAGCCTTCATCACGGGCCATCTGAGTGGCTTTCCTCACTTTCGACACGGCGATGTCGTAAGAATAAATGCCCACGACAGCCTTGTCGCTCCGATGCACCCGCATCATCAATACCTCTGCCTCGGGTTTTGTCTTGTAAAAAATGGTCATGAGCACTTTCACCACAAAGTCCATGGTGGTGAAATCATCGTTATGGATATAAACCTTATAACGACGTGGTTCTTTGAGTCGCGTTCGCTGACTTTCGCTAACGGAGGATTGTTGTTTTGCCATCTTCGCCGACAAAATTACGAAAAATCGAGAGCAGAAGAAAAAAAACTTGTTTATTTTTCTTTTGCCGAGATAGAGTAATTTCGCTGGTATCAGCATCTATGCCCCACAACAGGCGCTCTGAGGACTCCGATTACTCCGATGACTCCGATTATTCCGATTACTCTGATTATTCTGATTACTCCGATTATTCTGATTACTCCGATTACTCTGATTACTCCGATTACTCCGATTACTCCGACTATTCGTTCCGCCCCCGAGGGGGCGGTATCTCAATCATCAATCTTGGTGACACGCCCTTGAGATTGCTCATACGCAGAGCCAACAGCTCCACTCATCGCATGTTCCAAGAAGTCGGAAAAAGCATCCCTTGCGAGCAAGGTTGTTGACTTGAGCAGGGTACATCCCTTCAAGATGCCGTAGAAACCTCCACTATTGTAATAATCGGTCGTGCTGACGGTGTATTTCCTGGAAAGGTCTATAGGCTGGTACTCACCAGTTGATGCGTCAAGCACCTGAACATCGCTGACAGTATGGCTGACGGTGTGGATAATGAAGCGAAGACCTGACACCTGAGGGAAATTGCCGTCTTCCTCTGGAACCATGGAAACACATTTCTCCAACATGGCCACAATCTCACTTCCTGTTGCCTCCAACTTACACATATGGTTGTCAAAAGGCAACACGTTGATGGCATCGCCATAAGTGATGACTCCGGCAGCGATGGTATTGCGTATGCCACCGCCATTGCATAAGCCAATTTCGGCATCCATGTTATGACGGAAAGCATCGGCTACAAGGTCGCCCAAATTTGTCTCGGCTTTTCTCACCTGCCTTACACCCTCTCCATCGAATATCTCCAAAGCATAATCACTCTCGGCTATTTGCCGCTTTGTCACCTGCTCCATGAGCTTCTTGATGCTGTCGGTGGTTGCCACCACCTTGTCATTCGTATAGGAGATATCAGCAGCAGGCAACAACGAGGTGGAAAATTCACCCTTACGCGAGATGAGCAACTTGCCTATATTGGCAAACTGTGTGCCTGTCTGCGTGACGCCTACTGGTTTCCCATCCATATTCAGCACCTGAACATTGGGAACGACAGCATGGGAATGACCGTCGAGCACAACATCGATACCCCTTGTGGCTTCGACCAATTTGTGTGAGTCGATGTTCATCTCAGAAGCAGCCTCACCCACATGGGAGAGCAGCACCACATAGTGGGCACCGTCAGCGCGTGCATTGTCGACCGCTTGCTGGATGATGCTGTAAAACTCCGCCGGTTTCATATCATAAAGCAGATTGCCGGCTTCATCGTAGAAGGAATAACTTTCCGCCGACATCGTCTCAGGTGTACAAGCCCCCACAAAAGCCACCTTTTTCTTGCCATATTGATGAATGACATAAGGGGCATAGAAAGGTTGTGTAGCCCCAACATCAAAGAAATTGGCACAGACGATGGGCGCACTGATTTGCGGCAACAAATTCTTCATGCGTGGTGTACCGTAATCAAACTCATGGTTGCCTATGGTAACGGCATCATATCCTACGTTGCGCATGATATCCACGATATACTGTCCTTGAGAGATGGCACCGCTGACACCCCCTTGCAGATAGTCACCACAACTGACGGCCGCGGCGTATGCCGTATCACTGCTCAAGATAGCATCACGCAGACCGGCCAGTTTCGCATAGCCGTCTATACCACAGTGTACATCATTCTCATAAAGGATGACAATACTCTTGTTGTTCTGCTTTTTACCACCGAAAAGTGAATGGTGGGTCTTACAGGAACTCAACAACACCAATAACGCTAAGAATGGATATATTTTTTTCATCATACCTTTTGTGCTTGATAAAATTTCCCAAGCAAAGATAATCATTTTTTCTAATTCTGCTATGAAATCAATAGGTGATTTTCAACATATCGAGTATTAGAATGTCATCGGATATGGGTTACGTACCGCATATATACAAAAAAAAATGGGGCTCCGCTGAGTCCCTACCTTGTTAACCTTAAATCTAATACTATGAAAAACACAGTGCAAAGGTAAGGGAAATGGCAAAACCGCACAAGCAATTGCCATAATTTTTTCGAAAACAGCTAAATTTCTTGATTTATATCAATCCAAAAGCAATTCTGCCCGAAATAATTCAAATCATAAGTAAATTCAAACAAATACTTACGGTATGGCACATTGCTTCAATGCCATCACATCTTCAACTACGCTAACAACTCTTTTGGAGAATGTCCATATATTCATCATATGAAATGGTCCTGCCACCCATAGACAAGAGGTGGGGCGTCTCAAACTGACAGTCTATCAGGGTTCCACCATGTTCGGCAAGAAACCTGGCCAGATAAATCAAGGCCAACTTACTGGCATTGGGCACCAGGGAGAACATACTTTCACCAAAGAAAACCTTTCCAAGATTCACACCATAGAGCCCTCCTACAAGCCGGTCTTTGTCCCATACTTCCACGCTGGCAGCGAGATGAAGGCGGTGCATCTCAGTATAGGCATTAATCATATCCTCTCCCAACCATGCTCCCCTTTCCTCATAACGGCCGCCAGCCTTTGAGCAGCCTTGTATCACCCCAGTGAAATCCTCATTGATACTGATACGATAGATACCCTTATTCATCAAGGTACGCATAGAATGCGATACGTGCACCTCTTCAGGAAAAATCACAAAACGCTGCATGGGACAATACCACAGAATATCCTCATTGCCACGGAAGGAATACCACGGGAAAATGCCATTGCTATAGGCCAGCAGCAAACGGTCGACAGACAAGTCTCCGCCGACAGCCAACAATCCATCTTCTTCCCCACAGTATCTTGGATTGGGAAAGACGATTCTTTCATCCAGCCTGTATACCATTTTCCAATCAAACTATCAAGGTCACAACCTACTGATATACAGTTAGCTGTGACCTTGACAAAGTATTATTTAATATTGTCTACCATATTGAACAAACGACCCCATCTGATTTTCGGTCCCACATCTTCGGGATTGATGGAAAGCCAGATGAATATCGGTTTGCCCACCACGTGATCCTCTGGGACAAATCCCCAATAACGTGAGTCAAGTGAGTTATGGCGGTTGTCACCCATCATCCAGTAATAGTCCATCTTGAACGTATACTCGTTTGTTTCCTTTCCGTTGATGAAGATTTTTCCACCACGCACTTCGAGGGTATTATTCTCATACACTCTTATAGGCCGCTCATATACAGCAATATTGTCAAGACTTAGTTTCACACTCTTTCCTTTCTCCGGAATCCAGATAGGACCATAGTTGTCCCTTGTCCAGCCATACTCGGCATCGACAGGATATACCTTACCGGTCTCCACTCTGTCGGAATCATTGACTTCACGAACATATTCCACCAAGTCAGTCCGTTTAGCCAGTTCCTGGGCGGCATGTTTGGTCATGGGCATGTAGCCGTTGGCGTTCATGCTGAATATATCCTCCAGTGTGATGTTCAGGTTCACCATCATCTCATCAGGAATCATCTGCTTCAAGCGTACGAAATAGGAATACTGAACGTTATCAGGCTCCTTATTGGGTTTCCCGTCAAGATAGATGATTTTGTTCTTGATTTGCAGAGTTTGTCCCGGCAGTCCCACACATCGCTTGACATAGTTCTCACGGCGGTCTGTCGGTCTTGAACTGAGCACACCATATTCTCCGGGATTGTCCTTAATCAGTTTTCCACCAACATTGATGACCTTCTGGTAATGATCCCATTTTTCCTGTGCCGACATGGAGTCGGTGACCACACTATTGCCATAAGCAGCCATCCCGGCCATGTAACACATTTGATAATAATCCTGTGCCTGGTATTTATCAGCCATCATGACACTGTCGCCGGCCGGATAATTGAACACCACGATATCGTTCAACTGAGGATGACCCAAACCCTTTACCCTGCGGTAATCCCAATGAGGCCACTCCACATAGGATTTGGTATTGAAAATAGGAAGGGTGTGCTGTGTGAGCGGCATAGTGAGTGGTGTCTGCGGAATACGCGGTCCGTAACTCAGTTTGCTCACGAAGAGATAGTCACCTCTCAACAAAGATTTCTCGAGCGATGAAGACGGGATGACATAGTTCTGGAAGAAAAAGAGATTGATGAAATATACTGCCACCAGCGCGAAGATAATGGCATCAACCCAACTCATGACAAACCTGATTGGTCCGTCGTGGTCTTTCCACCATTGCCAATTGATTTTCTTTGAGATATACGCATCGTAGATAAACGGCACGACAATAAGTCCGAGCCAACTCTTCACCCAATAGAGGAAAACGAGGTATAGCAACAGGACGATGATGAATTTCGTCCATTGCACCTTCATGTTCAGTTTTGCCTTTCTTTTGTCAATCATGATTGTAAGTGATGATGGGTTAGAATTTAAACAAATCTGTTGTGGTTAGCAGTCCGCTATGGGTTGCAGTAAACTCTGCTGCAAGGACAGCTCCCAATGCAAAACCCTCACGGGAATGGGCATCATGGGTGATGCTGATGCTGTCAGCCACAGAATCATAGGTAATGACATGAATGCCAGGAACCTCGTCTCTCCGGATGCTGTTGACAGGAATCTCCTCAGCAGTATGCTGGTCGCTTCCACTTAACTTCCCTTCGGCGTCAAGCAGGGTCCCTTTCACCCATTTCTCCTTTCTGGACAGATTGTCCACCAACTCCTCAGCAAGGGTAATGGCCGTTCCCGAGGGTGCGTCAAGCTTATGGACATGATGGGTTTCCTCTACAGAGACATCATATTGCGGGAATCCGTCCATAATCCGGGCAAGTGTTCTGTTCACAGCCTGGAAGATAGCCACTCCGATGGAGAAATTGGATGCCCAGAAAAGAGTCTGTCCCCCTTCGGTGCACATCCGCCGTATCTCATCACCATGCTCATCCATCCATCCTGTAGAACCGGAAACCACCTTCACGTTTTTGGAGAAAGCACGCAAATAATTGCCATACGCAGCGGTGGGAGTAGTAAACTCTATCGCCACATCGGCCGAAGCGAAAGCCTCTGACTCAAAATCCTCCTGATTGTCGATATCGATGATACAGACCACCTGATGTCCGCGCTCAATGGCGATGCGCTCAATCATCCGGCCCATTTTACCATATCCTATCAATGCTATTTTCATGTCCTTGCCATTTTTTAAGAAAGTTCCCCACAAGCACGAAAGGCCGGCGGGGAACTTATCGTTGTGTGAGAAGTTGTCTTATGCGTTGGCTACAGTCGTCTCAACCTCGGTCTCCTTAATCTTACGTCCCATAGTGAGGTAAGCGGTAGGAGCGGCGATGAAGATAGACGAGAGTGTACCGAAGATAACGCCAAGAATCATGGCGAAGGAGAAGCTTCGGATACTTGCACCACCAAAGATGAAGATACAGAGCAACACGATGAGGGTTGACACTGACGTATTGATGGTACGTGCCAAGGTCTGGTTCAATGAATCATTGAAGAGAGTCTGCAGGTCGCGGCGCTTGTAAAGCTTGAGGTTCTCACGCACACGGTCGAAGACCACCACTTTATCGTTGATGGAGTAACCGATTACGGTAAGGATAGCACCGATGAACGTCTGGTCAATTTCCAGAGAGAATGGAACGATGCCCCAGAGTGCGGAGAAGAAACCTACAACGATGAGGGTATCAAATGCCAATGCAACGATTGAACCCACGGAGAAGGCCACATTGCGGAAGCGCAGCAAGATGTAGAGGAAGATGGCAATCAAGGCAACAATCACACTGATGATAGCCTTGTTGGTCACATCGCGTGCGATGGACGGTCCCACCTTGGTGCTGCTGATGATTGAACCACCCTCGCGGACATCAGGATTCTTGAAGTCAGCCTCATTCTCCTGAGTCACGATACCTGCTTTCTTGAGTGCGGTGAACAGTTTGGTCTCAGCCTCATCGTCCACAGTCATGCTGTTCGACTCTATCTTCCAGTTGGTGGAGACACGCACGGTCTGTCCGTCTGTACCGATGGCAATCACGCTGGTGTTGGCCTGCTTGCCCTTATTGGGGCCATCGTCATAGACGAAGGTTCCATCAAGAGCAGCGCGGACATCCTCCACAGGAGTTTGCTTGGCCAGAGTCACGATGTAGTTGCGTCCACCAGTGAAATCAATGCTTCGGCTGAGTCCACGTACGGCGAAGAAACCGATGAAGATGATGGCAAGGATACCCCAGATGACGTATGACCTGCGATATGCAGCCATGAAGTTGAAATGGGTATTCTGCAACATGTTCTTCGACAATGGAGTAGTGAAGGTGAGGTTCAGCCACTTGTCCTTCTTCATGCGGTTCTCATAAACGATACGTGTGAGGAACACAGCAGTAAAGAACGAACAGCAGATACCGATGATCAATGTCACGGCGAAGCCCTTCACAGGTCCTGTACCAATCAAGGCAAGGATGACACCCGTAATAATAGAGGTAAGGTTGGAGTCGAAGATAGCAGAGAATGCGTTGCTGTAACCAGCGGCGAGAGCCTGCCTTGTATTCTTTCCGGCCCTGAGCTCTTCCTTGGTACGCTCATAGATAAGCACGTTGGCGTCAACAGCCATACCGAGGGTCAACACGATACCGGCGATACCAGGCATGGTAAGTGCCGACTGGAACGACGCCATGATACCCATCGTGAAGAAGAGGTTGAGAATCAGAGCGCAGTTGGCCATCATGCCAGGAATGAATCCGTACATCAGAATCATGTAGAGCATCAGCACGATGAAAGCAACAATGAAGGAGATGATACCTTGCTTGATGGATTGGGCACCCAGAGACGGTCCAACCACCTCTTCCTGTACGATACGGACAGGAGCCTTCATACGACCAGACTTCAATGTGTTGGCCAAGTCCTTGGTATCCTCCACGGTGAAGCTACCGCTAATCTGTGAGTTACCACCGGTAATTTCCTGGTTCACATTAGGTGCACTGTAGACGAGATTGTCAAGCACGATAGCAACCGGCTTACCGACGTTTTTCTTGGTGAGGTTTGCCCACTCGCGTGCGCCGTCCTCATTCATCTGCATGGTGACCACAGGACGTCCGGTGAAATGGTCGAAGTCGTCCTTGGCACTCTCAATCACGTCACCCTCAAGAGGAGCGCGGTTGTCGCTGCCGGTCATGCGGAGGCAATAGAGCTCGAAGATTCGCTTGTTGTTGGCAATCCTGTCAGATGGCTTGGCACTCCACAGGAGCTTCACATCAGAAGGCAGGATGGATTTGGCCAAGTCGGAGTAAATGAAAGCATTGATAGCTGCGGTATCAGCCATGTTGGCCATACCCACGATACACGACTGGTCGCCGTTGACCATCAGCTTGGAGAGCAAAGGATGCTCAGCAGCAGCAGCGTCGGCCATTTTCTTGGCATCATCCTTGGCATCTTTCTTTGCCACAGCACTTGAGTCACCCAGGGTGAGTCCCTTCTCGGCAGCGGCGGGTTCAGCCTTGGCCTCTTCTACAGCAGTGCTGTCAGCCTTCTCTGTAGACTCACCAGTGGCAAGTCTGCCGTCGAGCTGCTGGAGATAAGGAACGATTTCCTGTGAGGCATAGGTCTCCCAGAATTCAAGATTGGCACTTCCCTGAAGAAGTTTACGCATACGCTCGGGGTCTTTCACACCCGGCATTTCCACCATGATTCGACCGGTCTGTCCCTCCAGCATCTGAATGTTGGGCTGAACGACACCAAACTGGTCGATACGGTTGGTTATCACGTTCTTAGCGTCAGCAACAGTCTCTGCAATCTTGTCGCGCAGCACACTTTCCACATGGCTGTCTGAACTGTTGGTCTTCACTTCCGGCAATTGCTGTGTAGCAAAAATCTCGGCAAGATTATGACCAGGAGCATTGGCTCTGTAATGTTTGACGAACAGCGAGATAAAGTCTTCCTGTGTGGTTTCCTCCTCGGCTCTTGCGGCTTTCATAGCTTTGATGAAAGCGGGGTCTTTCTTGTATCCTGCAAGATTCTCCACCAGGTCGGGCACCGACACCTCGAGGATGACGTTCATACCACCCTTAAGGTCAAGTCCGAGTCCTACTTGAGTCTCAAGACACTTTTGATACGAATAAATACCGAGATATTTTACCGAGTCCTTATAGTCCTGCTGGGCTATAGGGTCTTCAATCTCAGCTGCCTTTTTGTCGAAATAGCTCGATGCAGCAGAGAATGACAGATAGAAGATACTTGCCAGGGTCAAAAGTACCGCAGTGACAATTACAATTCCCTTGTTTTGCATTTTGTGTTATAATGTTATTTAATTTGTTGTATTCCGCCAATTTACGTTTTAGCGTGCAAAGATAATTATTTTTCCTCTTTTGGGAAAATTTCTTTTGGATTATTATTCATTTTTTAGGGTTTTGCCCTCTTTTTTATCCAACATGTAATGGGATAATGGTCGGAATCACTGAATTTTGTATCCACTTCGCATGCTGTGGGCTTCAAATCTGAAGAACAGAAAAAATTGTCTATTCTTACAAGAATGCCATTTCTTTTGTAAGTAAACTCTACGCCATTGCCTACAGCAGTGTGGCAATCGGTCAGCCATCGCTCCAAGATATGATGGGGATAAGAGACGGGCGAACTGTTGAAATCACCACAGAGAATGATGCTCTTGTCCTTGTTTTGCTGGATGTATTCGGCGAGAAATTCGGCTTGCTTTGCCCTCTTTACTGCTGAAAGCTCTATTTTCTCCATCAACGGCTGTTCATCGATGTCATCTATCTTCCGGTCAACAAAATTACGCAGTTCCTCCTTGTCCTCCTTGCCAAACCCGATGCTTTCGAGGTGACAGTTGATCAACAGGAGCGAATCGCCTTCCCAGTCGATACAGAACACGCTGCTGGTGTTGTTCTTGGATTTCATCTTCAGGCTCTTACCCCATTTAATGGGCAGCCGGCTGTATACAGCCACGATTTCCCCCCAATTCTTTCTTTGCTTGTCATGATAGGGATATGCCTTCTCCAATTGCCTCACCACATATTTCTCAACGCCTTTCTTCAGAAAAGCCGTTTCCTGCAAACATACAATATTGGCATCACTGTCCACGATATATTGGGAGATGGAATTGATGCCGTCTTTTGTTTCCGACAAACAGTAGTTGCATACATTAAACGACATCACCTTGAGACATTCTTTCTTGGAGCCATGGGACAAGTTGAACGGACAATAATCCCTTATCGACTGGCAGCACAGCAACAGTCCGGACAGAGGGATGACTGCCCACCGGTAATCATAGATGACCCAGAACACCAGGAAAAGCAGATTGATGATCAACGGGATAGGGAATGCCAAAGAGAGAATTTCACAGAAGGGATGCTTCTCCGGTGACACATATCCAGCGTACGTGGCAAAACATAAAGCTGCCACCACCACTATATTGATAATGGCAATTAAACATTTTACGAAAAAACTGATTTTGCCTAAAAGCCCCATGTCACTTTTTATGACTGCTCTCAAAGAGGAAGTCTTTTTCTTCCTTTGTCAAGCTCGCATAACCATTTTTCCTGATTTTGTCGAGAATCATGTCCACTCTCTCTTCTGTGGCCTTCTTGTCGGCATTATAGTCCCAGTCGGTTTTCCGGGTGATGTCATCGGCATCCTTTTTCTTTCCTTTCGTCACGGTGAGATGACTTCTCATGCGGTCAAAGAATATCTGTCCGTTGTTGCGTCCGTAGCGTGAATCAGGATGTTTCTGCCAATACCTGATAAGAAGGAAACCGAACAACATACCACCGAGGTGTGCGAAATGGGCTACACCATCTGATGACGTGCTCAAAGCGGACAACAATTCGATGGCCACATATCCGATGACAAACCACTTGGCCTTGATGGGAACAGGCAAGGGGAAGATAAAAATACGCTCCTCAGGAAAAGTCATACCGAAGGCCAGCAGAATGGCATAGATGGCACCCGAAGCACCCACTGTCGTCCAAGCATTGAGTTGCTCGGCCAATGTGTCATCGCTAAAAGTAAGAAGCGAGAATAAGCCATTCCCTGGCATATCTGAAAGAATCACATAGAGCGAAACGTATTGTGAGATTTCCTGTATGATACCAGCACCTACTCCACAAAAAATGTAATAAAAAAGGAATTTTTTGGGTCCCCATACATTTTCCATAACACAACCGAACATCCACAAAGCAAACATGTTGAAGAAGAGGTGTGCCCATCCACCATGCATGAACATATAAGTGAACAATTGGTAAATGCCAAACCTGGATGCTTTGAAGAAGTGAAGTCCAAAGATGTCATTGATATTGATACCCGACAACTTGAGCACCTCATAGGCAATATAAGCCAAAATATTAATTATCAGAAGGTTTTTGGTAATTGTGGGAATGCTTCGCATCAATCAATGGGTTTTAGAGGTTAAAAACGGCACAAAAGTACTAAAAATATCGTTTATTACGCACAAAATCAGCTCAGTACATGAAAAAAATCATGTTTTTCTCTTTTTTTTTCTTTTTTTTGTTTGAATTATGAAATGATTAATCTATATTTGCCGAAAAATAATGACACAATATACATTTTTTCCAACTCATTAAACATTTCATTATGAATAAGACAGAATTAATTGAGAAAATTGCCGCAAAATCTGGCTTGACAAAAGTTGATTCTAAAAAGGCATTGGACGCTGCAATGGAGGCCGTCAAAGAGGCTTTGGTAGCAGGTGACAAAGTTGCTCTGATTGGTTTCGGTACATTTGCCGTTACCACACGTCCCGCTCACAAGGGAAGAAATCCAAGGAGCAATGCCGAGATTGTGATCCCCGAGAAGAAGCTTGCCAAGTTCAAGGCAGGTGCTGACCTGGCAGATGCCCTCAAGTAATTTGTAAAGAAATTTCGCTAACATAAAGGGGAGGCCAAATGGCTTCCCCTTTATGTTTGTCTGTATCATGCTATCCTCAGGGTTGTTTTCCGATATAGGCGAGAATACCTCCGTCCACATAGAGCACGTGTCCGTTGACAGCATCCGAAGCATGTGAGGCGAGGAAAACAGCGGGACCGCCCAGTTCTTCTGGCTCCAGCCACCGTCCGGCGGGAGTTTTGGCACAGATGAATGAATCGAAGGGATGACGTGACCCGTCAGGCTGGCGCTCACGCAGAGGAGCAGTCTGAGGAGTAGCGATATATCCCGGTCCAATACCGTTGCACTGGATATTATACTCTCCGTATTCTGAGCAGATGTTTCGTGTGAGCATTTTCAGTCCGCCCTTAGCAGCAGCGTATGCAGAGACGGTCTCTCTTCCGAGCTCACTCATCATGGAGCAGATGTTGATGATTTTTCCCTCACGGCGCTCCATCATCTCTGGAATGACAGCAGAAGAACAGATAAATGGTCCTACCAGGTCGATGTCGATGACCTGCTGGAACTCAGCCCGCTTCATTTCGTGCATAGGTATGCGCTTGATTATACCTGCATTGTTGACGAGGATGTCGATTTGGCCTACCTCCTGATGGATTTTCTCCACGAGAGCCTTGACATCATCCTCTTTTGTCACGTCGCACACATAAGCCTTCACGTTCTCAATGCCTGCCTCTCGGTAGTTGGCCAATCCGCGCTCCACAGCGGCCTCATTGATGTCATTGAAGATAATCGTTTTGATGCCGGCGGCTACAAAAGCCTTTGCGATGTTGAAACCGATGCCATAGGATGCACCTGTGATCCAGGCATTCTTTCCCTCTAATGAGAATGGATTTGACATATTGTTATAATTAAATTAAAAGGTGATTGATTACTTCAAGTCAGTTATCAGCGAGAAATCCTGGTCGCCATAGTCAAGGTTCTCACCGCCCATGCCCCAGATAAAGGTATAGTTGTGTGTGGCGGCAGCACTGTGAATGCTCCACTCTGGCGAGAGCACGGCCTGGTCGCCACGCATCCAGATATGTCTGGTCTCATCCACCTCACCCATAAAGTGACAGACGGCCTGGTCCTCGGGCACCTCAAAATAGAAATAGGCCTCCATAC
>CACXDY010000132.1 GCA_902766505.1 uncultured Prevotellaceae bacterium | reverse complement strand
TCAGTCTCATTGTATATAACTTTTAAAGGTTTGGTTTTCTATATTTTGCCCTCTTTTGTCATCAAAACAAAAAAAAGACTTGCAAAAATACATATTTTCGAAAAAAAACGAATAAAAGTGAATTTTTTTTTGCTTACTTTGCAAAAAAAAGGCTGCTATGAGAAAATTATTAATCATTTTACTGTCATTTTTCTTCCTCAATGTTTGTGCACAAAAAAACATGTCGCTCGAACAAGTCAAATCTCAGTGGTCTACCCGCAACCTGAAGATGGCTGGAGGGGAAAAAGCCAACATCCTGCAATTTGTTCAAGTGTTTCAAAATGCGTATCCCACTTACTCCGGTGGAGAACTCATCAAATTCTCTAAATCAAAAGTCAAATACGAGAACAACGACAAAGTGATTGACCTCAAAAATGGCTACGCATTGTATTCTGAGGACGATCCGGATTCGGATAACGACGAACAATTGAATGCCTGCGTGTGGAAACGCTCCAACGGACATAAACTGTATGCCCTCAACCTTCATCGTTTCTCCACCGAACTCGATGTGCTCTGTTTTTACGATTACAACCCTCAAACCGAAACACTCACACCTGAGAAAAAACTCAGCAGACTGTTCACTCCCTCATTTCCAGGCTATAAATACAGAGTCTTTCTGCCACAAAACGGGAAGGACCTTGTCATCGAGGAATTTTTTGGGTATCTCAACATCAAGCATACCTTTTCCTGGGATGGGATGCAACCCGTGAAGCCCCAAACCACTATCGAGCGCATGGACAGTTATCAAGCCACGTTTTCTGAATCTTTCATGTTTACAGAGGAACACCCTCTGACAAAATATGCCTTGTCCGATGTTGACTTGGACGGATTTCCAGAACTGTTCTTCTGCTCCGACGACGAGACCTACATGGCGGTCTTCGCCGTGAAACTGACCATGGACCTGCTGGCCGGACAGGACGACAGACGTGAGTTGCATATTTTTAAAGGTGCCGTTAGCCATGCGGGCACTTGCGGAGCAGGATGTATGTCGGAAAATTATTGTTTCCTCAAAAAAAGCAGCGAAAAGACGTGGCTCACGGAAATGTCGGAAGTCGACTTTGAGACTGGTGAATATGGACCCAACACCTACAAACTCAACGGACAGGAAATTTCGAGTAGTGAAGCGGAAAAAATGACCCGTTCCCTGGGAGAACCGATGTCTCCCCAATTCAAATGGAAAAAGATTGTTAGATAGTGTTCTCCAAAAGGGTGTTTTCGTGGAATCATCTTACGGCTACGCAAGTTGGTCTGGAAGGTCTATCCTTTACTGCTTACAAGAGCGAAACGACATAGAGAAAGCATGAAAAAGTGGATTTTTGTCTGCATTTCGGCTCTCATGCCGCAGATATCACATGCCCAAAAAGATAACTTTGGCACACTACTGTCGGTAGAGGGCACTACAAAGGTGAACAATCACATGAATGCCGGACTCACACTTGAGGCACGCACTCGCGACGGCATCGGTGATGTGGAGCGACTTTCGGCAGGTCTCGACATCGACTACAAAATTCTTCCCTGGCTTAAGGCATCGGCCGGCTATACTTTCATGGGCGACCACAACCTCCGCATATCTCATTATAAGGAAAACGACCGTGATGTGCTGAAAGGACTTGCTAATGTGGGCGACCGTAAAAACCGAAGGATATACTGGGGAGTACGCCACCGCACGCATCTCTCACTCACCGCTTCCTGGAAAATCAACCATCTCAAACTCTCACTCCGCGAACAATGGCAATACACCTACCGGCGCAAGCAAATAGTTGAAGGCCGCTACAACTACTGCTATGACAAAAGCGACAATGCGATACATATCTATCCTTCGAAATCCACCAATGTGCTGAGAAGCCGGTTCTCCGCAGAATATAAAATCAGGCATTTTGCCGGTACCCCACACATCTCCACAGAACTCTACAACGGTTGGCAACTCCGCAAAATACGCTGCGCGGCCGGTATGGAATGGAAACTCAAGAAAGGCCAAACACTCGACACCTACTATCGCTTCCAGCATCGCCGCAACGGCAAGGCCGACACCCACACCATCTGTCTTGAATATAAACTGAAATTCTAAATGTCGCATTCTGTCCCACATGATTCCAGTTCCAAGCATCACGGCCTCACGGCCTGTGCTGTCGCCTTGCTATTGGCAACCCTGTCGACATCCTGCGACGACCAATATGAAATCAGTGCTGACGAACTGCCTCATACCGCCATGGCAAGACTGACCGTCATCACGCCCGACCATAGCGAAATAGACAGAGACTGGACTGACCATACTCAGTTTTCCATCACTGAGGCAACGAACCAAGCCGACACCGTCGGCGAAATGAGCATCAAAGGGAGAGGCAACATGACCTGGACATATCCTAAACGACCCTATAACATCCTGTTACCGGCACCATGTTGTCTCATGGGAATGGACAAGGGCAACACCTGGGCATTGCTGGCCAACTACCAGGACAAGACACTGCTGCGCAACGATGTGGCATTATATATGAGCAGCCAAATGAGCCTGCTCGACTACACCCCCGACAGCCGAATGGTCAATCTGGTGGTCAACAATGTCTACCGTGGTATTTACCAACTTTGCGAACTTCCCGAGAGCAGCCTTGCACACTACAGCACCGACATTGTCTTACTGGAATTTGACGCCAAAGCACACTATCACGACATCACATTCCATACATCACACAACACCCACCCCATCAACATACACTATCCTGAAGTCAGTGAAGGCGATGCAACCTATCACCACATCACACAATGGATACAAGCGGCTGAGGACGCACTCTTCTCCGAAAATTTTACCGACAGCATTCAAGGGTATAGAAGATACTTTGACGTGACATCATTTGCAGAATGGTATATTCTCAACGAGATAGCCAAAAGCAACGACGCAATATTCTATACCAGCTGTTTCATGCATGGACCCATAGGTGGAAAGATTTCCATGGGACCCGTGTGGGACTTCGACATGGCTTTCGGCAACTACCAGTATAAAAACAAAATAAACATCAATAATCCTGAGGGGTTCTACATAAAAAACGTGGAATGGTACGGCAGGTTGTTCCAGGACCCAGCCTTTGTGGAATTAGTGAAACAACGCTTCAATGACTATTTCACCCATCGTGGGATGATATACCAACATATCGACCAGATGAGCAACTATCTCTGCATGAACATCTCATTGGAAAACAAACTGTGGGGAAAACTCTGTGACAATTCGACACCGAGCATCCAAGTAGAAACAGAATACAACAATCAGGCTGAAAAACTAAAGACATGGATTGAGCGACGCATGCAATGGCTCAAACAAAACATCGACAATTTATAGACTTTAGTCGCAAAACATCAGTTATTTATTAAAAAAAAGCCAAAGAATGGCTGGTCTGGCAGGCATATTCAGCAAAAAATCCCCGACGTCACGTCGAGGATTTTCATTTGAATGTTTCAGCAGATTGTTGATATGCAGTTACTATTTTTGAAAATCAGTTAATGATTTCGATGGCAAAAGTAGTCATAAATTGATATAAATCAAAAAAAACTTGATTTTTGGACTAAAAAAAGCACGAAAACGTTTACGTAGTTTTAACAGAATAGTAATTTTCACGATGATTTTCCCCGAAAAGAAAAAAAACGGTCAAATCTCATTGATTCGTTAAAAATATATTATCTTTGCATAATCTTAGGTCAAAAAACCATATCTTTTCCGAATGAAAGAATTTGTCATATCCGAGGCGAAAGCCGAAACCGCCATATTAGTGGGTCTTATCACCAAAGACCAGGACGAGGAAAAAACCAAGGAATACCTCGACGAACTGGAGTTCTTAGCCGACACAGCGGGAGCCGTGACCATCCGGCGCTTCACCCAACGTGTCGCAGGGCCAAGCCAGGTAACCTATGTCGGGAAGGGCAAGTTGGAAGAAATCCGTGACTTCATACAGGCTGAGGAGGAAGCAGAACGCGAGGTGGGGATGGTGATTTTCGATGATGAACTGACCGCCAAGCAAATCCGTAATATCGAACAGGTGCTCAAAGTGAAAATCCTCGACCGCACATCGCTGATTCTCGACATCTTCGCCATGAGGGCACAGACAGCGAATGCCAAGACTCAGGTGGAACTTGCCCAGTACCGGTATATTCTCCCAAGACTGCAACGGCTATGGACCCACCTCGAACGACAAGGCGGTGGTTCAGGTTCGGGAGGCGGAAAAGGTTCTGTGGGACTGAGAGGACCTGGTGAGACCCAGTTGGAGATGGACCGCCGAATCATCCTTCAGCGTATCACGCTGCTGAAACAGCGGTTGGTGGAAATCGACAAGCAGAAAACCACCCAGCGGAAAAACCGGGGAAGACTCATCCGTGTGGCACTGGTGGGATACACCAACGTGGGAAAGTCCACGCTCATGAACTTGCTCTCGAAGAGCGAGGTCTTCGCAGAGAACAAACTGTTTGCCACTCTCGACACCACCGTAAGGAAAGTGGTGGTCGAAAACCTCCCCTTCCTGCTGGCCGACACCGTGGGATTCATCCGCAAACTGCCCACCGACTTGGTCGACTCTTTTAAGTCGACACTCGACGAGACACGGGAGGCCGACCTGCTGCTCCACGTGGTGGATATCTCCCACCCTGATTTCGAGGAGCAAATCCGTGTGGTGGAAAAGACACTCGGTGAGTTGGGGTGCAGCGAAAAGCCCATGATGATTATCTTCAACAAAATCGATGCGTACCATTGGATTGACAAAGAGCCCGACGACCTCACTCCTCCCACCAAGCAGAACATTACATTGGAGGAACTGAAACGCACGTGGATGGCTAAACTCAACGACAACTGCCTGTTCATCTCCGCACGTGAGAAAATCAACATCGACGAACTGCGCACAACCCTTTACAACAAAGTGAGGGAACTCCATGTACAGAAATACCCCTACAATGATTTCCTGTACCCCAATACCGAAGACGAAGAAATAACATCCTAATTATATTTTTCATGGAATACAGACAATTAACACAAGAAGAGATCCGTATCCTCGAGTCAAGGGGCTGCAAAGCCGAAGACTGGGATATGGTCACCGTCAAACCCGGCTTCGACCCCATCTTCATTCGAAACACCTCGTTCTATGGCGATGTCCGCATGGGTATCTTCGAGAAGGAAGTGGAGGTCAGCAAAGGTTTCTACAAGCACTGCGGCATCAAAAGTACAACATTGAGAAATGTCACTTTGGGCGACAACTGTCTGATAGAGAATATCGGTAACTTCATCAACAACTACACCATCGGCGATGACTGCTACATCAGCAATGTCAACACCATTGAGACCACAGAAGGTGCCACCTTCGGTGAGGGAAACCTGATTTCGGTGCTCAACGAGGTGGGCGACGGCAATGTCATGCTCTTCGATGGACTTACCAGCCAGTTGGCTGCCTTCATGGTGAACCACTACCGTGACAAGGAACTGATGAACATCATCTTCGACCTTATCAAGAAAGAGGTAGAGGCCAGCGTACCCGAAAGAGGCACCATCGGCAACAATGTGAAGGTTATCAATACTGGTGAAATCACCAACACACACATCAACGACGACTGCGAAATCAACGGTGCATGCCGACTGAGCGACTGTTCCATCAAGAGCATCCCAGAGGCAAGCGTGTACATCGGGTCGGGTGTCATCTGTGAAAACTCCATCATCTATGATGGCAGTTCCATCCTCAACAGTGTGAAACTCGAAAACTGCTTTGTGGGTGAGGCATGTAAAATCACCAACGGTTTCGCTGCCGAGAACAGCATTTTCTTTGCCAACAGTTTCATGTCAAACGGAGAGGCCTGCGCCGCATTCTGCGGACCATTCTCCGCCAGCCACCACAAGAGTTCACTGCTCATCGGCGGTATGTTCTCGTTCTACAATGCAGGTTCTTCGACCAACTTCAGCAACCATGCCTACAAAATGGGCCCCATGCACTATGGTATACTCGAGCGTGGCGTGAAAACCGCCAGCGGCGCCTATATCCTCATGCCGGCACATATCGGCACATTCTCCGTGTGCTTCGGCAAACTGATGTATCACCCCGACACACGCAACCTGCCGTTCTCATACCTCATCGCCTACAGCGATACGATGTTCCTCAACCCGGCACGAAACATCACCACGGTAGGTCTGTACCGCGACATCCGCAAATGGCCGAAACGCGACAAGCGCCCACGCTCCGGACAAAAGAGCATCGTCAACTTCGACTGGCTCAGCCCGTTCTCCGTAGGGGAAATTTTAGAGGGAAAGAAAATTCTGGAACAGTTGCGCAAGGCTTCGGGTGAAAAAGTGTCGACTTACAACTACCATGAGTATGTCATCAAGGCCAACCACCTGCGACTGGGCATCGAACTCTACGACATGGCACTGCGCATCTATATGGGTGCTGCCCTCAAGCGCCATAAGTTGGAACTGCCCAAAAGCCCTATCGGAACAGGCAAATGGAATGACCTCGCAGGACTGCTGTTGCCCGAAACAGAGGAAATACGCCTCATCGAGGACATCAAGAATGGTACGATCATCGATATTTACGACATCCTCGACCGTTTCACCGAGATTCACGAAAACTATGCTGAATACCGCTGGACATGGACTTACCGCATGATTCTCGACTACTACGGACTGGAAACGCTCACCGAAGAGGATGCGGCAACCATCCATCAGGACTATATCACCGCACGCCGCAAGTGGGTATCGGAAATCAGAAAGGATGCCGAAAAGGAATACACTTTGGGCGACGTGGATATCGAGGTCTTGGAGGACTTCCTCAGCCAACTCGACAAGGAAATGGAATACGAAGATGTGAAACCTATCAGATAAACTGATTCAACAATGAGAAAAACTTTATTTACCGTCCTCTTAGCCGCTCTCGCATTGACCACACAGGGCAAGGACTACAAGTATGTTACTGTCCCAGGAGACCTCACGCAGACCCGAATCTACACACTCGACAACGGTCTGAAAGTCTATCTCTCCGTCAACAAGGAAAGACCAAGGCTGCAAGCCAACATCGCCGTAAAGACCGGGTCGAGAAACGACCCTGCTGAGACAACTGGTTTGGCTCACTACCTGGAGCACCTGATGTTCAAGGGCACCAAGCAGTTTGGTGTGTCCGACCCCGTAGCCGAGGCTCCCTACCTTGCCGACATCGAGGCCCGCTATGAGCAATACCGCAAACTTACCGACCCCGAGGCCAGACGGAAGGCCTACCACGAGATTGACAGTGTGTCGCAGTTGGCAGCCAAATACTTCATCCCCAATGAGTACGACAAACTGATGTCGGCCATCGGCAGCGAAGGAACCAATGCCTATACCAGCAACGACGTGACCTGCTACGTGGAGAACATCCCATCCAATGAGATAGAGAACTGGGCACGGGTACAGTCCGACAGATTCCAGAATATGGTCATCCGTGGTTTCCACACCGAGTTGGAGGCTGTCTATGAGGAAAAGAACATCGGCATGGCCCAGGACCAGCGCAAGATGTGGGAAGCACTGTATGCCAAGATGTTCCCCACCCACCCCTATGGCACACAGACAACCATCGGTACGCAGGAACACCTGAAAAACCCATCCATCACCAACATCAAAAACTATTTCAACCGCTACTACGTGCCCAACAATGTGGCTATCTGTATGGCTGGTGACTTCAACCCCGACGAGGTAATTGCCATCATCGACAAGTATTTCGGTACCTGGAAGAAAAACGACCATCTGTCAAGACCCGAATTTGCACCGTTGGCACCTATCACCCACCCCATCGACACCACTGTCGTGGGTAAGGAGGCTGAATACCTGATGATGGGATGGAGATTCGGACGCGCCAACGAAGGACAGGTCGACACACTCAACATCATCTCCTCGGTGCTGGCCAACGGAAAATGCGGACTCTTCGAAATCGACCTCGAACAAAAGATGAAACTGATGGGCGCCAGCGCTTTCAGCGATGAGATGTCCGACTACTCTCCGTTTGTGCTCGTCGGCTACCCCAAAGACAACCAGTCTCTGGCAGAAGTGCGTGACCTGCTGTTGCAGGAAATCGAGAAACTGAAACGAGGCGATTTCGACGATGACCTCATTCCCGCCGTTATCAGCAACGCCAAACTCAATTTCTACCGCAGTCTGCAGAACAACAACAACCGCGCCAGCATGATGGTCAACGCTTTTATCAACGAGCAAGACTGGGCGGATGTGGCCAATTTGGTGGACCGCATCTCCAAAATATCAAAAAAGGATGTCGTCGACTTCGCCAACAGGCATTTCAAGAACAACTATGTATGCGTGTACAAGCGCGTGGGTACAGACTCCACACAGGTGAAAATCGACAAGCCTGAAATCACCGCTATCCCCACCAACCGCGACTTGAGCAGCCAGTTCCTCAACGACATCAAGAACTCGTATGTGAAACCCATCCAGCCACGGTTCCTCGATTTCAACAACGATCTTACCGTCGCCACCACCAAACGTGGACTGCCCCTTCTATACAAGCATAATGAGGAGGACGGGCTCTTCACTCTTGCTTTCGTGTTCGACATCGGCAACGAGAACGACAACAAACTCGACTACGGACCCAACTACATGGAATACATCGGCACAGACAAAAAGAGTGTCAGCCAAATCAAACAGGACTTCTATGAGTTGGCATGCAACTACGGCATCAGCGTAGGCGCCAACCGCACCTCTATCTCTCTCACCGGTCTCGATGAGAAAATGCCTGAGGCACTCGCACTGCTCGAGAATTTCATCCAGAATGCCAAGGCCGACCCTGAGTCGTGGAACCAGTACGTCAACCTCGTCGCCAAGAACCGGGAGGACAACAAGAAAAACCAGAGTGCCAATTTCTCGGCTCTGCGCAACTATGTGACCTATGGTGAGTACAACCCCACTCGTAACCTTCTGAGCACTGACCAACTGCTCAAAGCCGACCCACAGGAGTTCCTCAAACTCATCGCAGGACTGAAGAACTACAAGCACACCGTGATGTATTATGGTCCGCGCTCACAGAAAGAACTGGACAAGGTGGTGAGCAAGATTCACAAGACAGCAAAGGCCAAGAAACTCGCTGACATTCCCGCAGGAAAAGAATACACAGAGCAGACCACACCTCAAAACGAGGTTTACATCGCTCCCTATGAGGCCAAGAACATCTACATGATTCAGTATCACAACGAGAACAAGCCTTTCTCTCTCGATGAGATGCCTGTCAAAACAATGTTCAACGAGTATTTCGGCGGAGGTATGAACACCATCGTCTTCCAGGAACTGCGCGAAAGCCGCGGACTCGCCTACAGTGCCGCAGCAAGTTACGTCACTCCGTCAAGGCTCAACCATCCCGAATACTACCTGACATACATCGTCTCGCAAAACGACAAGATGATGGACTGCATCAACGTGTTCAACAACATTCTCGACACAATCCCACAGAGCGAGACTGCCTTTGAGATAGCCAAGCAGAGTGCCACGAAGAGCCTGCAGACAGCACGCACCACCAAGTTCAATATCCTCAGCAGTTACTACGCTGCAAAGAAACGTGGTTTCGACTTCGACCTCAGCGAGCGCATCTACAAAGCACTGCCCTCAATGAAGTTGAAGGACATCGTGGACTTCGAGAAGAAGAACATGGTGGGCAAGACCTACAAGTATATCATCCTCGGCGATGAAAAAGAACTCGACATGGAGAGCCTCGGCAAGATAGGCCCCATCCACCGCCTCACCACCGAACAAATCTTCGGATATTAATCAACCACTTAACATTATATCTATTATGGCAAAAACACCTGATTTCAAGTATGCGCCCATGTTCCAACTGGGCGAGGACAAAACTGAGTACCGCCTGCTCACAAAGGATGGCGTGAGCGTGGGTGATTTCGAAGGACATCCCATCCTCAAAGTCAGCCGCGAAGCACTCACACTGCTCGCACAAGAGGCTTTCCACGATGTGGAGTTCATGCTCCGTCGCGAACACAACGAGCAAGTGGCCGCTATTCTCCGCGACCCGGAGGCCAGCGACAACGACAAATATGTAGCACT
>CACXDY010000131.1 GCA_902766505.1 uncultured Prevotellaceae bacterium | reverse complement strand
CTGAGTTTGGGGTTGAGTTTGGGTCTTTGGCTGAGACTGAGTTTGGGATTGTGTTTGAGTCTTTGGCTGAGACTGAGTTTGGGATTGTGTTTGGGGCTTAGACTGGGTTTGAACTTGGGACTGTGTTTGGGTCTTTGGCTGATTATTCCCCTGCTTTGTTTCAGCAACCGGTTTTGCCTCTTGTTGTCTGGGTTGCTGGCTGACAGTAGCTCCAATAGGCCTTACGGCTCTTTGTTCGGAATATTCTGTAGCAGCCAAGAGGTTGCCATCATCTTCCTTGACATGCGACGTTGATTTATCATTCCCAGTTACTCCATTATCCGCCAGCATGAATCCACTGTCATTGTCATCTTGGCCAGAATATGCACCGTAAGCATGTCTTTTCTTGTATTTTTGAAATGCGGTGAAGATACCCTGTGCGATTTTATCCTGTCCCTCAGGAGTATTGAGAAATTGTTCCTCATCAGGGGTTGTGATGAATCCAAGTTCTATCAAACAGCTGGGCATAGAAGTTTCTCTCAACACGAGGAAACCAGCCTGGTGGACCCCTTTATTGATTCTTCCGCTGTTGGCACAGACATCAGCCTGGATGAGTTTTGCCAGTTCTACGCTGTTCGCCATATTCTTGTCCTGCATCAGTTCAAACATAATATAACTTTCCGAGGACTTCGGGTCAAATCCAGCGTAACTCTGTTTATAATTTTTCTCAATCAAAATGACCGAATTCTCTCGTTTGGCAACATTGAGATTGTCGGCAGCCCTGTGCATACCTAATGTATAGGTTTCCAATCCTCTGGAAATCTTTCCCCCATCAAGTGCATTTGTATGGATAGAGATAAACAAGTCAGCCTTATTGCTGTTGGCAATATTAGCCCTATCCTTCAAAGGTACGAACACATCAGTTTTTCTGGTATAAATCACCTTCACGTCCGGGCTGTTACGCTCGACGTATTTTCCGAAAGCAAGTGCTACACTCAGATTGATGTCTTTCTCGTTTGAAACCTTTCCAGGAGCGCCGATATCCTTACCGCCATGTCCGGCATCAATCACCAGAACGAATTTTTTGTTTGCAGCGTAGCAACATGATACAGCAAAAAATGCTGTTATGATAAAAACAAAGAGTCTATTTTGCATTTCCATTCTATAATAGACTGCAAAATTAATGAAATAAAACAAGAAATAAAAATTAGCCGCTATGTTTTATCATTTATTAAGTGTATCATCACACCGGCGCCCTCGCAGTCAGCCATCAGAGGAGGATTAAGTTTGGTAATCTTGATTATCAGTTCCCGAATACAGGGGAATTGCTGAAGAATTTCCTTTGCTATTCTTCCTGCCAAATGTTCTATTAAGTCAGAATGGATAGCCATTTCCTTCTTGACTATCTCACAGACTTCCCCATAATTCACAGTATCGCCGATGTTGTCGGATTCCACAGCCTTGCTGATGTCTGTTTTCATCGACAGGTCTACCAGGTAGTCATTCCCCACCGTCTTCTCCTGCCCTAACACACCATGATAGGCATGAAAGCGCAGTTGACTGATAAAGATATCCCCCAAGAGTTCACTCATAGCGTCCAAATATCAACCGCACCTGGAGGCGCCACAATTCTTGCAAATCAAGCATCCTTCCTGGTAGACAAGCGTTTCCTGACCACATACCGGGCATTTCTTTCCATGTGCCTCTGTGCCGTCAACGATATATTTCTTGAGCGCCCTCTCCACACCGTTTTTCCATGTGTTGATACTCTCGCTCTTCAGTTGCAAAGAACCGACCAGCTTGATGACATGGTCAATAGGCATCCTATACCTAAGCACCCCTGATATGAGCTTTGCATAATTCCAATATTCGGGATTGAATTTCTCGCTCAAGCCCTCTACGGTGGTTTTATAACCCCGTTTGTTTTCGAACTGGAAGTCATACCTATGGGAACCATCTTCATTTGTTTGTTTGATGATTTTCCCTTTGGTCACCGTCTTAGGAAGCACGATACCTTCATCATCATCCTGCAATCCTGTAAAAATCTCATAAGGATATCCGTCTAAGAGTCCGACGAAAGCCACCCATTTCTCTTTGTTGTTCTGGAATCTCACCACATCACACTCCAAAGTCTGTGGCCGAATTTCAGTGACTTCCGGACGTTTGCATTCAGGCTCCACCGGTTTGTTTTCCTTTTCTTTCTTTTTCTTCTTGACGGAAACCATCACACCGGCCCGGCTGCCATCACGATAGATGGTGCATCCCTTGCACCCCGACCTCCAAGCCTCCACGTAGAGTTTGTTGACAAGAGCCTCATCCACATTGTTGGGCAGATTCACCGTTACGCTGATGGAATGGTCCACCCATTTTTGTATAGCCCCCTGCATTTTCACCTTCATCAACCAGTCCACGTCATTGGCTGTCGCCTTGTAATAAGGAGATTGCGCCACTATTTCATCAAGTTCCTCCTGGTTG
>CACXDY010000130.1 GCA_902766505.1 uncultured Prevotellaceae bacterium | reverse complement strand
TTAAAAGAAATGGATAATTTTGCACCTTTGAAATCATCAATCATCATGTATTCTACCCATACACTTCGTAACGGACTGCGCGTCATTCATCTCCATGACGCCTCCCCGGTCATTTATTGCGGGTTGGCAGTCTCGGCTGGTTCCAGGGATGAGAGAGAGGGGGATGAGGGCCTCGCCCATTTTTGCGAGCATGTCACCTTCAAAGGCACCAACCGGCGGCGCGCCTGGCATGTGCTCAACTGTCTGGAGCGTGTGGGCGGCGACCTGAATGCTTTCACCAACAAGGAGGAGACGGTGTATTATGCCGCCATCTTGCGGGAGCACCTGCCCCGTGCGGTAGACCTGTTGGTCGACATTGTGCTGCACAGCACCTATCCTCAGGCGGAAATCGACCGCGAGGTGGAGGTCATCTGTGATGAGATAGAGAGTTATCATGACTCTCCGGCTGAACTGATTTATGATGAGTTCGACAATCTGCTTTTCCGCGGCCATCCTTTAGGCCATAATGTTTTGGGAACGGCGGAGCGGGTGCGCTCATTCACGACAGAGGATGCCCGCCGTTTTGCCGACTTGCATTATAGACCGGAGAACATGGTGTTTTTTGCCTATGGAGATATCCGTTTCCAGCGCCTTGTCCAATTGTTGGAATGGGCAACCTCCGACTGGCCCGAAGCCATTCCGCATTTGTCGGAAGAGGTCAGCCTGCCGTTGCCGGTATCTCCCGCAGGGCGTTTTGAACAGGTGCGCCATACCCATCAGGCCCATGTGATGACGGGTTGTCGGGCTTATGCTGTCCACAGCGACCGCCGCATACCTCTCTATCTGCTCAACAATATGTTGGGTGGTCCCGGTATGAATGCACGTCTCAATCTCTCCTTGCGCGAACGGCATGGATTGGTGTATACCGTGGAAAGTTCGATGGTGAGTTATGGAGATACGGGTGCATGGAGCGTCTATTATGGTTGCGACCACCATCACGTGGAGCGATGCCTGCGGCTGGTGGAACGTGAGTTGCGCCGGGTGACCGAACACCCGCTGACCGACTCACAGTTGGCAGCCGCCAAGCGGCAGTTGAAAGGACAGATAGGTATTGCCAATGATGCCCGTGAGAGTTTCGCCCTGAGTTTTGCCAAGAGTTACCTGCACTACGGATGGGAACGTGATGTGGAACGGCTGTATGCGAACATCGACGCTGTGACTGCCAGTCAGATTCAGGAGGTGGCAGCCGAATTGTTCGCTCCCGAAAAACTGACTACATTGGTGTTCTCCTGAATTTTTTTACACGGCATCTTCTTCCCGTCCGGATAACAATATTACAAATAAAAAATACTCTCATTTCCCTCGTTCATCAACAAATCGAGGATACTGAGGTTTGACTGAAAGCCGTTTTTGGCGGCAAAAACCTGATAATAGGGTTGGGGAGAGAACTCCTCATCGGGTATTGGGTGTTTGGGATGGATGACCTCCCTGAAATCTTGGAAACAGCGGTCGGCAGCGGGTTGAGAGGCTTCGAAAAAACAGGTCGTACGCCGCATATTCGGACGAATGTCGAGCAGTTGGCTCATGGTGTTGGTGATGGCCTCGTTGAAGTCGATGAGAAAAGTCCATTTCCGTTCAAAAAAAGGCGCTAAGTCGTCCACATAGAATTCAAAGAACGGCGACTCTCCATAGGCAGAGCGTATGGCATTGAAATGCAGGCTTCTCCATCGCCCGTGGTCACTGATGCGTATGTCGCGGGTGGGGGTATGGGGCCCGAAATGCTCGATGGGGATGGTGAGCGCCTGTGTGCCATGCTCTGTGGCAATGACACACCGGTTGCGGAACGTCTGTTTGGCGAAGGTGTCGTATTGTTCAATCCATACCTCCTCATACCGGTGCAGTTTCTGATACCATTGCACCGGTCCGAAATAAGCGGTAGAGAGGATGGCCGTGGTCATATTGTTGCTGTAGCCTCAGTATCCCCCAACTCAATATTTTTTCAGTCCCTCGTTGAGGAAGTTAAGGTAGTCGGGCACATCCTCTTTATAGCTGAAGGAGCGTGTGAGCGGATTTCCTTCGTTGTCGACGAGCACATAGAGCGGTTGGGTGAGGTATCCGAATTTCATCTCCTCCAGATAGCTCCATTTGTCGCCCACGGTGCGCAGCGTGCGCTTCTTTCCCTGAGAATCTACTATAATGGGTTCGGGCAGGGGCGTTTTGTCGTCGACAAAGAGTGAGATGAGCACATAGTCTTTGTTGAGTTTGTCGGCCACCGACGGGTCGGTCCAGACGGCAATCTCCATCTTGCGGCAGTTGACACAGCCAAATCCCGTGAAGTCGAGCATGACGGGTTTTCCGGCCGCTGCTGCGGCTGCCATGCCTTCCTCATAATTGGTGTAGGCAGCCCTCACCTCGCGCGTATTGAGGTTGAAGTCCTGGGTGTAGAGTGGGGGAGCGAAGGCGCTCACCGCGCGGCAGGGAGCTCCCCAGAGTCCTGGGACCATATAGATGGCGAAGGCAATGGATACCAGTCCGAGCATGATGCACGGCACCGGCATGGCCTTGGTGCTGTCGCCATCACTTTGGAATTTCAACTTCCCAATGAGATAGAGACCCATGAGCAGGAAGATGGCAATCCACAGGGCGAGGAACACCTCGCGGTCGAGCAGTCGCCAACCGTAAGCCAAATCGGCCACCGAGAAGAATTTCAGGGCAAAAGCCAATTCGATAAATCCCAGCACCACCTTGATGGTATTCATCCATGAGCCCGACTTGGGTGCTTGCTTCAGCCAGGTGGGGAACAATGCGAAGAGGGTGAAAGGCAGGGCCAGAGCGATGGCGAATCCGAGCATGCCGATGGCCGGACCCATCCAGTTGCCCGAAGTGGTGGTCTCAACAAGCAGCAGTCCGATGATGGGACCTGTGCAGGAGAAACTCACGAGGGTAAGGGTGAAAGCCATGAGGAAGATGGAGAGCAGTCCGCTGGTGGAGGTGGCTTTGGAGTCCACCTTGTTGGTCCACGATGAAGGCAGGGTCAACTCAAACCATCCGAAGAAAGAGAGGGCAAACACCACGAGCAAGGCACAGAATAGCAGGTTGAAAACGGCATTGGTGGCGAGGTTGTTGAGCATCTGCGGCCCAAAAATGGCGGTGACGAGCAATCCCAAGGCGAGATAGATGACAATGATGGACAGGCCATAGGTGATGGCGTCGCGTATGCCCTTTCGCTTGTCTTTGCTGCGCTTGAGGAAGAAACTCACCGTCATGGGAATGATAGGCCATACACAGGGTGTGAAGACAGCCAGCAGTCCATAGAGCAGTCCCATAAGGAAAATATAGAGCCAGGACCGTTCGGAAATATTGCCTCCGTTGAG
>CACXDY010000129.1 GCA_902766505.1 uncultured Prevotellaceae bacterium | reverse complement strand
TCCTTGCGCAGATAGGCACAGATTAGTTGAAGCGCCAAGAAATGACGGGCGGAAGATGCTTTCTTTGCCAACGGTGGACGGAGCGAAAAAAGAAGGTCCAAAGTCGCATGGTCGCGTTGAAGACTTTCTGGGGTGTGCTTCCCGTGGACATGCCGGCTGAGCACTTGCAGCAAGCGGCGCTGCATGTTGTCTATCAGATGACGGCTGTCTGTCTTTCGATTTCCTGACTCATACCGGATGATGTCTCGCTCGGATACACCTGTCAAGCGTAGGATGATGGAACCGGTAAAAATCTGAAGCCCCAAAGTTAGGTCCACTCCATGAGGGGTGTGATGCACTTCCAACACTTTAGCTCTCTCACCGCGGAACGGGGTGGTGTTCAATACCACTTCCTCATCGGTCTCTATATCATCGAGAGGGGTGCATATCTCAAACCTCAAACGCAAATCACTGCATGCCTCCATAAACCTGTCCATCATCGAGTCTTGTACTGTCACTTTGTTGCGTGCCTTGTCCAAAAAGAATTGAAGACGGTTGTTGCTGTACTGATTCCAGTCGCCATGTAGAAAACTGGAGAGATGCTCTTCTGTCGAACGGACAAAGACATAACGGCGGAGGATGGAACGTATCTCGTTGTTCGCTCTCACCATCGTGGAACTGCCCGGAACGGTAGCATCACTGACATGGGGGAGGCTGGTGCTGTGGCGCTTCAAGAATTGGTAGGGGATAAAATAGGGCATAGTAGCGGATGACAAATGCTCCTCACTATCCTTTGGGTCAAGGGTAGTGAGAACATACCACTTCAAAGGCATGTCCGACTGATTTTGAGGCGCTTCGTTTGGTGTCATATGGCTCTTTTACCATTATTTGCATAACTTCCCCTCCTTCCCAAAAATGCTCAATTTGTGGGAAGTGACTGAGAACCAATTAGATACACATGGTTTCTGGAGACCTACTCCTTTCCTCGAATTCCGAAATAACCCTAATGCAGGCTTTTCTTCGAGAACCATTTGTAAACTGAAATTTGGTTCCTTAAATCATACCAAGAAATGACCAAGCTGAATTTGCTTGTCTAATAATATATTATCGATGCAAAAATAGCAAATTATTAACGATTTCCTTATATAGTTAGGTGTTTTTTTTGATAAAAACCAATGATTTCTTGATGTTAATCATTTATCATAGCGTCTCATGCTGGAAGTAAAAGTTAATTTTCTCAAAAAAATAGGTCGAATACTAATTCCTTTTCATAACTTTGCAACCGCATTACAGATGTGCCGGATTCTTGTCGGTTTCCTTCTGATTTTGCAAGCAATGAGGAAGATGATGAAGTCGGCGGAAAATGGGTTTTAATCACTTTGATTTACAAATAGTATTTTTATGAAAAAGCTTAACAAACCAGCTATCCTTGTCGTTGACATGCTCAATGACTTCGTGACAGGTGCCCTTGCATGCGATAGAGGAAAGGCTATCGTTCCTGCTACTGCTCAATTGCTCGATGCTGCCCGTGAGGCAGGTGTCCCCGTCATTTTCTGCAACGATGCACACATTCCGGGCATCGACCGGGAGTTGAAACTGTGGGGCGACCACGCCCTTGTTGGTACGAAAGGTGCAGAGGTGATTCCAGAACTCAAACTTTCTGATAAGGATTATGTTGTGCCCAAACGCAGATATAGCGGATTCTTCCAAACTGATCTTGATATCTTGCTGAAAGAACTGGATGTGAAAACTGTTGTCATGACAGGTCTTCATGCTCACATGTGCGTCCGTCATACTTCTGCCGATGCCTATTGCCTGGGTTACGATGTGGTAGTGGCAAAAGAGGCAACCGACTCTTTCACCGAGGAGGATTATCTCAATGGCCTGGCTTATCTCAAAACTTGCTATGGCGCTGATGCTTATTCCAATGAGGAATTAATCAAAATGTTCTGAATTTATTTTACATAATGAATGGCGTGCAAGTCTTCTTGCACGCCATTTGTTTTTTTTGACAATTTTGAGGAACGATGATGGCCTCAGTCTTTCACTTTTATATATGTACCCGCAAAGGTTGCATTAAAACCGAAACAACCTGCATCTTCGTAGCTGATGTTTTCAATGATTAAAAATTCCTTGAAGAAGTATGCCTTGAATTTGTAATGACAGTCCGGCATGTCGTAGGTGAAAGTGTTGCCGCGGAGAACAGCAGGACGCCCCTTGCTGCTCTCGCCCTCGGCGATGTTGTTCGGTACATTGCAGATGCTGAAATGAATCCGGTTCTTGCCGGCTCCGCGGAAAGTGGCTGAACCACCCAGGTCTTCACCAGTATAGGAATTGTGAAAACTATATTGGTATTCTTTTCCTATCTTGTCGGGTGATTCCGGTGTCAGTTTCCCTCCACTCTTCGAGGGGAAGGCTATCTTGCGCATGTTGGTGAAAGTCAGATTCTTGTCGTCATAACGCTTGTTCCATGTTCCAGTCATCTTGCCTTTTTTGATGGTGAGAAACACCTGTCCGGTTTCTGTGCCGTCAGGCAAGTACTCTGTCAGAAAGTAGCCCTGCCCATTTTTATGGCCAACGAGTAGGATGGGTGCGGGATGTTTCGCTTTGGGGTAATAGATGTCGCCGGCGGCACAGCCATCGGAATTGACTTCAAAGGCCACACGCACCGGAGTCTTGCCGTTGAGCGTTCCCTCATAGGCGATGCGTTCTGTGATTTTCGCTGTCTGGGCATGCAAGGGTATGACAAGACATGCCAAAAGCATCAAGATTAATGTTCTTCTCATAATGGTTGGTTTTTGAAATGTCATTACTATCTTAGTCTCATTTTTTTCAAAATACGATGTCTCCTTTATCTCTTCTGCAGCTGACAGATTTCCTCTTGCAGGGTATGGAGAAATAGGGCGATGTGGTAACCGTCGATGAAACGGTGGTTGACAGTGAGCGAAATGCCCAACGTGTATCTGCCGTCACGATAGATATATTTCCCCCAGTTGATGCGCGGGATGGCATCGCAGGGATTCTCCATTCCCGGGTTGGTCACGGCCGTGATTTCAATGGTGGGTACACAGGAGAAATAGGCCACGTTGGGAATGTCTCCCAATCCTCCGAAAAGTGTTGTCTGGGCAGCGATGGCCTTCGAGGTGGCTGCTACATATTCTTGTAGTGTGCCCTCCAATGGGGCGGTGTGGAAGTAGAAGATGTCCTCCTCGGGGCGCTTATGCGTAAAATTGGTTTCTATACGGTCGTAAATCACGACCTCCTGACCTTTCATCCTGAGCCTGAAATTCTCAATGGTGTTGAGACTTTTGGTGGCGAGATATATCAGACTGAGATAGAACGAAAGACCATGCTCCCGCTTGTATTCTACCAGTGGTGTGACGTCTATGACGGAAGTCAGGTCATAGTGGGGTTGGCGCATGTTCGCGAAATGTTCAAATATTTCGCGCCTGTTCCAAGTGCTGAGGTCGAAGGTCTTATAATTCATGCCGATGTTTTTTTACGTCAGTATCCATATCCGGGACGCATTATCCGCAACAAAGATAAAAACTTTTTTGACCTTTTCTGCATGATTTGTTCGAATATGTTGTTTCGTTACCTTTTTTTTTACCAATCAATGCTTTTTTCATGATTTTTGTGTAACTTTGCACCTTAATTAATATCAAATATAGTTTTTTTACACTTTAGAAGCAGCGTAATTAGCTGAATATCAAAAATATAACGTTTTCTGAAATGGATAGAAAATTCGCCGAGTACAAATACCTCAATCTCACCGAGGTCAACAAAGAAGTGCTCGAACAATGGAAAAAAGGTGATGTGTTCAAACGGTCTGTAAAAGAGCGGGAGGGATGTCCGGAGTTTGTCTTCTATGAGGGACCTCCATCGGCCAATGGCCATCCGGGCATTCACCACGTACTTGCCCGTACCATCAAGGACACGTTCAACAGATATAAAACGATGAAGGGATTCCAGGTCAAGCGTAAGGCTGGATGGGATACTCACGGACTTCCTGTCGAACTGGGTGTGGAGAAGGAACTGGGCATCACCAAGGCGGATATCGATAATCCTGAAAGCCCGAAATATATCTCGGTAGAGGACTATAACCGCAAATGCCGGGAAAATGTGATGATGTTCACCGAGGAATGGGATGAACTGACTGAGAAAATCGGCTACTGGGTGGATCTCGACAATCCTTATATCACCTACGACAACAAGTATATCGAGACACTCTGGTGGCTCTTGTGCAAACTCCACGAGAAAGGATTGCTTTACAAGGGATATACCATTCAGCCCTATTCTCCTGCTGCCGGTACAGGATTGTCCAGCCATGAGCTCAACCAACCGGGATGCTACCGGAATGTGAAGGATACGACCATGACGGCCCAGTTTGCCATCATCGACCCCAAACCCGAAATGACAGGTTGGGGAAATCCTTACTTCCTGGCATGGACAACAACACCGTGGACGTTGGCAGCCAATTCCGCCCTCTGTGTCGGACCAAAAATAGAATATGTGGCCATCCGCACGTTTAATCCCTATTCGGGTGAACCTGTGACAGTGGTCATGGCCGAAGCCAGAGTCTCTGCCTATTTCAACGAGAAAGGACGCGATGCTGACTTGAACGCTTATCAGAAGGGTGACAAAATCATCCCATGGACCATTGTGGCCCACTATATGGGTACTGACTTGGAAGGCATGCACTATCACCAGCTCATGCCAATGGTGAAACCCATGTCGGAAGGCGCATTCAGAGTGATCCCAGGTAGTTACGTCACGACAGAGGATGGTACCGGTATCGTGCACATCGCTCCCAACTTCGGTGCCGACGACGCCATGGTGGCCAAGAAAGCCGGTGTTCCTCCCATCGTCATGATTGACAAGAAAGGACACCAGAGACCAGTGGTGGATTTGCAGGGAAAATACTTCCTCACATCTGACCTCGACCCTGATTTTGTTGAGAAATATATTGACAAGTCTCTTTGGGGTAAGTTCGAGGGAAGATATGTGAAAAATTCTTACGATGAGTCGCTCACTGAGAAGGATGAGACACTCGATGTCTCCATCTGCATGGATTTGAAGGCTCAGGGACTGGCTTTCAAAATCGAGAAACATGAGCACAACTACCCGCATTGCTGGCGTACAGATAAACCTGTGTTGTATTATCCTCTCGACAGCTGGTTTATCAAGAGCACTGAATGCAAGGAGAGAATGTCGCAACTCAACCTGGATATCAACTGGAAACCGGAGTCTACAGGCTCTGGAAGATTCGGCAACTGGCTGGAGAACCTCAACGACTGGAATCTGAGCAGAAGCCGTTTCTGGGGTACACCACTGCCAATCTGGGTGGAGGAGGAGAGCGGAGAAACCATTTGCATCGGTTCCATCGCACAACTCTATAGCGAGATTGACAAGTCAGTGCAGGCTGGTATCATGAAGTCCAACCCGCTGAAGGATAAAGGGTTCATTCCTGGTGACTATTCGCGTGAAAACTACGATAGGATTGACCTCCACCGTCCTTATGTCGACAATATCGTGCTCGTTTCCTCAAAAGGTAAACCCATGAAGCGCGAAACCGACTTGATTGATGTGTGGTTCGACTCTGGCTCTATGCCTTATGCCCAAATCCACTATCCGTTCGAGAACAGACAGCTGGTGGATGCCGGTGGCGCTTTCCCGGCCGATTTCATCTCCGAGGGTGTTGACCAGACTCGTGGATGGTTCTTCACACTTCATGCCATCGGAACCATGGTGTTCGACAGCGTTGCTTTCCGGAATGTGATTTCCACAGGACTCGTGCTCGATGCAAAAGGCAACAAAATGAGCAAACGACTTGGAAATGCCGTCGATCCCTTCGAGACCATTGAGAAATATGGCGCTGATGCCTTGAGATTCTATATGATGACCAATTCACAGCCGTGGGACAACTTGAAATTCGATGTCACCGGTGTGGATGAACTGAGAAGAAAACTCTTCGGAACTCTCTACAACACCTACTCGTTCTTTGCTCTCTATGCCAATGTTGACGGTTTTGACTATTCTCAGCCTGAAATTCCGGTTAAGGATAGACCTGAAATCGACAGGTGGATCATCTCCGAACTCAACTCTCTCGTCAAAAATGTAGATGAGAGCATGAATGACTATGAGCCCACCAAGGCCGGAAGAATGATTGATGAGTTTATCGACAGCCACTTGTCCAACTGGTATGTCCGACTCAACCGTAAGCGTTTCTGGGGTAAAGACATAGACGACGACAAACTGAGTGCTTACCAGACTCTGTACACTTGCCTCGAAACGGTTGCCAAACTGCTTGCACCCTTCGCTCCTTTCTATGCCGACAGATTGTATCTTGACCTGGCTCAGACAACAGGCAGAGCAGAGGCCGACAGTGTACACCTTACCAAATTCCCGGTGGCCGACGAATCGCTCATCGACGAGGAACTGGAGGCACGAATGGGTAAGGTCGCCCAGAAAATCACCTCTATGGTGCTGGCTCTTAGAAGAAAAGCTGATATTAAAGTCAGACAGCCGCTGCAGTGTATCATGATTCCTGCTACTGACCAGAAACAGAAGGAACGCATTGAGGCCGTGGCACCCATTATCCTTAATGAGGTGAATGTCAAGGAATTGAAGTTCGCTGAAGGCAATGGACTGCTCGTCAAGAAAGTGAAGTGCAACTTCCGCACCATGGGCAAGAAGTATGGTAAGTTGATGAAAGGCGTGGCTGCTGCCATGGCAGCTTTGTCACAGGATGAAATCGCCAAACTCGAGGCTGACAATCTGTTGAATATCGTCGTGGAGGGTCAGAACCTGACAGTCGAGGCTGCTGATGTGGAAATCATCAGCGAGGATATCCCTGGCTGGCTCGTGGCTAACGATGGCAATATCACTGTCGCCCTGGAGGTGGAACTCACCGATTCTTTGCTCAAAGAGGGTATGGCACGTGAACTGATCAACCGTGTGCAGAATCTCAGAAAAGATGGCGGACTGGAAATAACCGACCGCATCAATGTGACCGTGGAGAACTGCAAGCCGGTTGAGGAAGCAGTGGAGGCTTTTGGTGAGTATGTACGGGCTCAGGTGCTGGCCGACAATATTACTTTTGCTCCAAATGAAGGCACCTTGGTGAAATTTGATGATTTTGATATCCACATTCTGGTGGAGAAAAATGTATAATTCCTAACCATTTCTATTATGGCTGAGAAAAAAAGATACAGCGACGAAGAACTCCAGGAGTTCAAGACCATTATCAATGAGAAATTGGAACTCGCCTACCGCGATTACAATCAGATGATGAGGCAGCTCATGAATGCCGACGGCAACGACGTGGATGACACATCTCCTACCTATAAAGTGCTGGAAGAAGGCAGCGCTACTCAGAGTAAGGAGGAACTGGTCCAACTCGCCAGCAGACAGCAGAAGTTCATTCAGGGATTGGAGGCTGCTCTCGTGAGGATTGAGAACAAAACCTATGGTATAGACCGTATTACCGGTGAACTTATACCTAAGGAAAGGCTCAGAATCGTTCCTCATGCTACTTTGAGCGTCGCATCCAAAAACGCCAGAAAGAACAATTGATGCCCCGAAAAATACAGAAGAAAGGATGGGTGGCATGCATTGTCGTGCTGCTCATTCTCATCATCGACCAGATTATCAAGGTCGAGGTGAAAACCGGTATGTCCCTTCATGAGTCAAAAAGGATAACCGATTGGTTCTTTATCTATTTCATTGAGAACGAGGGAATGGCCTATGGAATGACTGTCGGCAGCAAACTGCTGTTGACACTGTTCCGTATTGTGGCGGTGATTGTCATCAGCTTCTATCTTTCCGCTCAAGTGCGAAAAGGGGCAAGATGGGGATACATTGTCTGCCTGGCCATGGTGCTTGCAGGAGCAGCCGGCAACATCATCGACTGCTTGTGCTACGGACAAATTTTCACCGAATCTACTAATACCACCATCTCGCACCTCGTCGCATGGGGGGACGGATATGCCCCTGTCTTCTATGGCAAGGTGGTCGATATGTTCTATTTCCCCATCATTGATACTAATTGGCCTGACTGGCTTCCCATCTGGGGAGGGAAACACTTTATCTTCTTCAGTCCGATATTCAATTTCGCTGATTCATGTATCAGTGTCGGGGTGGTCTTGCTCCTGTTGTTTTTCCGAAAAGAACTGGGGGAAATCAGTCTTTCACCGTCTAAGTCCAAGAAAGAATCCGACGAGGTTAATCCTGAAAACAACGAATAGATGATGAGGAAAACTCTTTTGCATGAGGGCTTGTTGCTGATAGCCTTGCTGGCATGCCTCGCTTCATGTAAGCCTGGTGTGCCAAAAGAGTTTATACAACCTCGACAGTTGGAAGATATCCTCTATGATTACCATGTGGCCGACGGCATGGCTTATGCCGAGGCCAATTATTCGGAAATCAATTTCAGGAGAAAGGCTTACCGGGATGCCGCACTGAGAAAACATGGTGTGACCGAGGCGCAGTTCGATTCCACTTTGGTTTATTATTACAGACATACCGAACTGCTTCACGAAATTTATCAGCGATTGGCAAAAAGACTCAACGACGATGCCATTGCTCTGGGTGCTACAGCCAACGAACTGAGCCAGTTCGGCGAGGCTGCCCAAGGCGATACGGCTACGGTGTGGAGAAACGAGTCGGCGGTGGCTTTGATGCCGCAACCTCCCTACAATGTCGTGTCTTTCGACCTGAAAACCGATACGGCCTATCATCCAGGGGATAAAATCATGCTCGATTTCGACGCACAATTCATCTTTCAGGATGGCATGAAGGACGGTGTAGCCATGCTTGCCGTGACGTATAAAAATGACAGCACGGCTGCGCAGAACATCCGGATGTCCACCGACAATCATTATAATGTGCAGGTCTTCGACAATGAGAGGATAGGCATTAAGCACATCAAGGGATTCATCTATCTCGGACAAGGCTACAACACCAACCCCTCACCCTCGCTGAAACTCATGTGCATCAGCAACATGCGTCTGATGAGAATGAGAACTCAACCTGTTTCCAATAAAAAGGAAAATGAGGATTCCACCGGGGTAGAGCCTATCATGCAGAGTATACCGAGACCCATGTCGGAGATGCATCCCAACAAGCGCCCTATGGTGGAAGGGCAGGCGCGCCATGAAGAGGATGGTCCGCCGCCGCCTCCACAACCCACCCGGTAATCCTTCTATTTGTATCACCTTTAATTGAGTGCCTTATGCTTCTCGCCAATTTATTGCTGGCTGCCGTTACTTATCTTTCTCCTGTGCATTTCGAGGTGTCTCTGGCCGGAAATTTCGGTGAGCCACGTCCCAATCATTTTCACGGTGGCATCGATATCAAAACCCAACAGGAAGAAGGCAAGGCTGTCTACTCCATTGGAGACGGATTTGTCTCAAGAGTATCTGTTGACGTCGGGGGCATGGGCAACGCTGTCTATGTGCAGCATCCCGAAGGATATACAAGTGTCTATGCGCACCTTCAGAGATTCGCACCTCAACTGGAGGCTATTGTGAGAAAATGGCAATACCGGCACCAGACAACGGATTTGGATATCAAACTGGATGCAACGGATTTTCCTGTGGCACAAGGCCAACTTATCGCACTGAGTGGTGACACCGGAGCAAGCATGGGACCACACCTGCATCTGGAAATCCATCAGACCGACAACTGGAATATGCTCGACCCGTTGGACTTCCTGCCCGAATTGTTGGAGGATTCTATTGCTCCCAAAGCGCATAGCCTCATGGCTTACCCCATTCAGGGGGAGGGCTCTTTCTGCGGAGAGGGGCATCAGCAGAAATTCGATTTCATGGGATTCTCCATTGCCGACTCGCTGACGGCCTGGGGGAAAGTGGGATTCGGCCTCTACGCAGAGGATTTCATGCAGGGGTCTTATAATAAATATGGTGTGCGCAACACCGTGATGCTGGTTGACGGCAAGGAAGTGTTTAGAAGTGAGGTGGACGACATCCCTGTGGAGTGCAATAAGATGGTGAACGTCTGGGGTGATTACGACTATTTTGTCAAAAACCAGCAGTGGTTCCTCCGGTCTTATCTGTTGCCGGGATGCAAACTTCCTTTTATTAAGACGGATGACAGCAAAGGTGTCGTGGATTTCTGCGAGCAACGTGATTATATGATTACCTATGTGCTGAGCGATTTCTTTGGCAATTCATCCCGGTATTCTTTTGTCGTAGCTGCAAAACCTGACTCCATCCCTATTGTCCAGCCCGATGATTCGCTTGTGTTGAAAACCGATGGCGACAACAGCTGCAAAACAGAGGGGCTGGAGGTGTATGTGCCTTCTGGTGCCCTGCTCGATGAGGCAAAAGTCAACCCTGTCGCTCTCAGGGCGGGGAGAAAAAAGTTGTCGAACAACTATCTGCTGGCCAATAAATCCATTCCTCTCTGCAAGAAGGCAAAAATCAGAGTCAAACTCGCTGGAGAAGTGGAGGACGAGCAGAAATTGTTTATAGCGGCTCGAAAAAGAGACAAGAAAAACGAATTGGACCCCGACCAAGACCGGATTCTGTTTGTAGACGCCGGACTGAAGGATGGTTGGGTCGAAGGTGAAATATCTGATTTAGGCGACTTGTTCTCTGTCGATTACGACGACGTGCCGCCTGTCATCAAGCCTGTCAATCCGAGGGAATGGGCAAACGAACCATTGCTCGTCTTCGATGTCAAGGATGAAAAATCCGGGGTCAAGACTTTCATGGGATTCCTCGACGACGACTTTATCGTTTTCGACCATGTGAAGAAGTCTTCCAAGGTGTTGTGTGATTTGAGGAACACTCCTGTCGCTCCTACGGGAAAAGAGCGGCAACTGAGACTGCTCGCCCGCGACCACAAGGGCAACGAGTCTGTTTTCGACACAACCATCAACTATTGAACGGCATCCCCGTCGGGGTGCTTGAGGAAAACACGTAGAAACATAATACTGTCATATCATGAAGAAATTATTCCTATTGTCGGTTTGGACGATGATGACGCTCCATGCGGCAGCTTGTACGAATTTTATTGTGGCGAAGGGAGCCAGCGCCGACGGTTCGGTGTTTGTTACCTACAATGCCGATGATTACGGCATGTTCCAAAGCCTTTGTCATTATCCCGCGGCTAAACATGCCCCCGGTGAGATGAGAAAAATCTATGACTGGGACACCAATGCCTATCATGGTGAAATACCCGAGGCTCCCGAGACCTACAATGTCATCGGCAACATCAACGAATATCAAGTGTCGATAGGCGAGACCACTTATGGCGGTCGCGAGGAAATGGTCGACCCCACGGGAATCCTCGACTATGGCTCACTCATCTATTTGGCTCTGCAAAGGTCGAAAACCGCACGGCAGGCCATTCAGGTCATGACATCATTGGTGGAGACCTATGGCTATAACTCTGAAGGCGAGACGTTCTCCATCTGCGACCCCAATGAGGCATGGATTATGGAGATGATGGGCAAGGGTCCCGGCAGCAAAGGGGCTGTCTGGGTGGCCATCAGAATCCCTGACAATGCCATCTGTGCTCATGCCAACCAAAGTCG
>CACXDY010000128.1 GCA_902766505.1 uncultured Prevotellaceae bacterium | reverse complement strand
GTTGGGCGGTCGGCTTGAAGTTTCGTGGCACCCGGATGAGTTGTTCGAAATCATCTGTCGACTGGGGTTTGCTGCGGCTCCATTCCAGTCCGCGGGCACCGCCCTTCACATGATAGTCGGAACCCTCGTCCCATGCCCAGCCGCCTCCCACACTGGCGGTGCAGTACAGACGTGAAGGGTCGTATTCCTTCATCTGTCTCACAAAGTCGCGACCCCAAGCCACCCAGTCGCCTGCCGGTTCGTTGCCTGCTGCCAACATGACGAAAGAGGGATGGCTGCCATAGGTGTCGACGATTCTCTTGCATTCCTCGGTGAGATACTCGTCGATGGCCATTCCCCGGCGGAGGCGCACTCCGTGGTTCGGCCAGGAGGGTCCCTCGGGCTGCAGATAGAACCCTAAACTGTCGGCAGCGATGAAGGCTGCTTCAGGTGGACAGTAACTATGGAAGCGCATGTGGTTGAGGCCATATTCCTTGCACTTGCCCAAGACCCGCATCCAGGAGTCCACATCGGTGGGAGGGTAGCCTGTCTCGGGAAAACAGCAGTTACCCACAGTGCCGCGCAGCCAGATGGGGTAACCATCGAGCATCAGTTGTTTTCCCTCGGTGGAGATTTCACGCATGCCGAACGTCACGGGGATGGAGTCACCATGGTATTCCACCTTTACGGTATAAAGGTCGGGGTGGTCCTCACTCCAGAGTTTGAGCGGCCGTGGCAGTTTGATGGTGTACGAGGTGTCGTTGAGCAGAATCCGGGCCTGTGCGTTGCGGATGTCGCATTCCACACGCTTGCGGTAGATGATGGGTTCGGAGAGCAGGGCAATGCGTCCTGTGATGCCATTCCAGTCGCCTTGAGTCTGGTCGGTCACACTATGCGAGTCCTGCCCCACGCAAACACGGTCTATCCCGTTATAGATACGGATGGTGATGATGTTCTTCTTTCCGAAAGTCACATACCCGGTCAGGTCATATTGATGAGGAACGCTGAGCGACATCTGGTGTCCTACCTCACGGCCGTTCACAAAGACGGTGGTCTCGATATGTGGACGCTCGAGGAAGAGGGTCACCTTCCGCTTTTTCCATGAACGGGGTATCTTGACGGTGCGCTCATACCAGGCATTTCCTACATAATGCTTGGCGGGAGTGAGGAAAAAGGGGAATTTCATCTGCCCAGGCTGGCGGTATTTCTCCATCTTGGGATTATGGTAATAGGATGAGTCGTAGAGAGAACTCACCCAGGGCGTATGGATGTCTACGTCATCACCCAAGCCATTGGTGAGCATGGAACCCGGCAGCATAATGGTGGCATCGTAGGAGGAGGGCTTGACACCCTCTGCACTCCGGTCGATGGCAAAGCGCCACTCCCCGCTGAGGTCTATCGCGGTTTGAGCGGCCAGTGAAGATATGGCTGCCAGCAAGGTGATGAACGCTATGATTCTTTTCATGGTGGAGTATATGTTTGGCAAAGATATATAAAAAAACTCTTATTTTTGAAAAAAAATAGGATAGTTTGTCAGTATTTGTTGCGTTTATTGCTATCTTTGACCTTTGAAAAGCAATATTTGTTGCCACTCTGTTAACTTAACCACAAAACAAGAAAAGACAATGAGAAGAACTTTGTTATTGATGCTGGCTGCTGTGATGGGAATGTCATGCATGGCACAGAGAATGGGACTTGTAAAAGACCAGGATGGTTATACCAATGTCCGTAAAGGTCCTGGTACCAAGTATGAGATAGTAGACCGCGTTCCCGATGGTATGTTTGTGAATTTTGGCCCCGGCACCAATGGCTGGTGCAAGATTTACACCACTTATACCGATGGTTCCGAGCAAGAGTTGATAGGATATATGTCGGCCAATAAAATCGTGGTGCCTCCACGCGTCGGCCCATGGAAAGAAGTCGTGCAGGTGAAGGATGAGGATGGCTATACCAACATCCGCAAAGGTGCAGGTACGAAATATGCCATTGTCGGACGTGTGAAGGATGGAAGTTACATCTTGGTCAATCAAGACCCGACAGGTGAGCAACATTGGCTGAAGGTATATACCCAGGAAGGAAAACTCAGGGGATATATCAGCCGCAACAAACTCATGCCATTGGAGTCGCCCGCATTCTGATAGATGAGGAGACTGTATTCCTTCTTGCTCTTAGGTGCCTGTGTAACGGTGCTGATATGCCTGATGGCACTGTGTGCTGTCAGGCAGCGGCTTGTATTGTCGGTCAGTGGTTTCGACCTGATAGGTACGGACTCCATGACTGTGGGCAAGGGGTCTGCCGTCTGTTTCCATCAGGTACCCCATGACTTCCTGACCATCTCCCGCGAGGGCGGGGAGTTGTCGTGGCGGGTTAGTGAGCGCTGTCTGAAACAAGACTCTCTTTGCTATTTCAAAATCAATGATGTCAATCCCAACCTCCATCCCTTGTCGGAGGGCGACCGAGTGGTGGTGAGCGTCAAAGGGCGGCGGTATGAATTGCCTGTTGCCTCTCTCGATGAGTTGCTGGGTGGCCATGAGTCGCAGTATGTCATGGTGCGCAATGCCCTGGAGCGGCGCCGGCAGCAGGAGGGCGACAGCCTCTCGCCGGATTTCGCCAACGTCCGTGCCATACGTTCCGTCTTCTTCCGCACACGGAGTTCTTTCCGCCGGCGGTTGGGCGACTGGCAATTGGTGATACTCGACCGTAACACCACGATAGAGACACCTCAGCAGACCATCAGTTATGCCACCAGCGGACAGGCCGGACAACATTGCAAGGTGCAGTTCTACCGCATGGCGGAATACACGTTCAAGTCCTCAGACGATGACCTGTTCCAGGTCGACGGCATCAACTGCATGGCCAAACCGGTACTCTTGTCTACAGAGTGGGGTAGTGGTCATGCCATGTTGCGGCCGAGCGATGATGGCATGTCGGTGCGTTATCCCAAACCGCTCACCTATACGGAAGATTACTCCCTGTTGAAGGAGATGGCCAAGGAGAATGCTTTTATGCTGACCCTCAGCCAGCAAAATGGCGACCTGCCCGTGGGGCATCATCTTTTCGTGCCGCCGTTCTCGTCCAGTCTGCCGGTGGATGTCTGTCAGTTGACTTTGACGGGCAAAAAACTGCAGGTAGAGGGAAAGACCATGAAACCTCGTTGGGGTCTGTTGCCAGACTGGCAGCCGATGCAACTCACTGATGTCGGCAGCCGTGTCTACATGCATACAGCGGTCATAGGCATGGGATTTATCCTGTCCTATCTCTGGCTGCCTTTATTGATGCTTTTGTTGGTGTTCTTTGCCTATCCTCCTTTGGTGAGAGTGCGTGGCGTCCGTGGCAGTCCGTCCTATCAGTCTTCCCGTTTGCCGCAGTTGTTCCGTCTGGTGGCAGTCATTGCTTTCGGGTATGCTGTGGCGCGGACGATGGTGGTGCTCAAATTGTCATGGACCTATCCGTACTTTGAGAAACTCACGGGAGTGTCGGTGGTGAGTTCGGGTTTGATGATGATGTTGCTGTTCGAGTTGTCATTGCTCATCAACCATGATTTTCTCGCCACTGTCGGCCGCAACCGCCGTGGTCAATGGCGTAAGTGGATAGCCGTGTTGTTGTCCTTGGCGGGCCTGGCCCTGTGTGTAGGAGCGATGGTTTACACCGACAGGCATTTCAGCCGCATGATGCTTGAAGCCTATCAGCCGCATGAGGTGTGGGTGCTCAATCCGTTGCGGTGGACCCAGAGCGATGGTATCAATGACCTGCACCGCAGCGTCCCCTATACCCTGTTGCTGCTCAATGCGGTGGCTATCCTCGCTTTGATTGTCCGGAACATTCTGGGGATACGCCGTCAGCGGCAGGCCGTTTTCAAGGCACCGGGATGGTTGGAAAGTCGTGTGGGTAAGGGCAATGCCAGTGCTCTGAGCATGGCTGTTGTCTATGCCTTGCTGGTGGCTGCTGCCTCCATGATTCCCGGCAATTTCTCCACGGCATTTATTACGCTTTTCGTGGTCATCGGCATGGGCCATTCGTTGGCCTTAGTCGATTACGGTGGCCGCCGTCCCCTGGCTTTCCTCACATCGTTTGTCATCTCGCTGATCATGCTCATGGCGGCTATTATCCTGCCCATGGCGGACAAGGGTTATTTCACCAACTATCTGGGTTTTGCCTGTCTGATAGTCTTCCTGTATGTCATTGTGGGGAAATATGGCCGCATGGCTCCCGGTCCCAAGGAGTTGGAGGCCAACCGTCAGGAGAAGCGTTGGATGAACATCCTGCTGGGTGGCGTGATGGTGGTGATGGTCATCGTGGTGCCGCAGGCCATGCGCCTGTATTATCAGCCCGACAACGTCGACTACAGCCGCAAGACCCGCCGTTTCCTCCTTTTCTCGCAGTTTGATGAATACCGCAACAGCGGCTACCGGTATGCGGTGAGCGACACCGAGTTCATGACGGTGATGGTGCATGGCATGTATAATCTTTCGGGCAAAGACCCCTTGTCGCCCGAGCGGCATGTCCTGCATCCCTCTGTGTCGACAGGCCAGTCGCCTGTAGTGCTCAATGATGTGTCGCTGCCCTCAGCCTTCTTCGGCACCTACGGATGGAGCGCCTATCTGGTCTATTTTTCCTTGATGGTATTGCTCATCATCGCCGTAGTGGCCTATTCCCTGCCTTCTAAACGTCAGATGGATTTGGGCAGCGAGATAGATGTGCGGACCATCTGGAGGCTGCTGGCTGTCATGATGTGGGCCGGCACCTCTTTCTACCTATATCTGTCGTATGTGGGCCGGTTCCCCTTTACGGGCCGGTTGAATCCCGGTTTTGGCGTGGACTCCGTGGGAGAGGCGCTTGAGAGTGTCATTCTCCTGGCTTTCATGACCGCCACCCTGCTGGGGAAAAGTCCGTCAACAAGAACAAAAATATCGAGAAGATGACTCATTTACTATATTATTTGCACAGGATAGTGGCTTGGGTGAAATCACTCTTCAACCGTTCGAGTCGGGTTCGTCTTGCCGTCGTGGGAACTACCGGCAGTGGCAAGACTTATCTGCTTACGGATATCGTAGGCTCTTTGGAGCGGTTGGGCTATAAGCGTGATGACAGTTATAAGGACAGCCAGTTGCATCGCGATGCCTACAGCCTCACCGAGGAGCAGTCGGCCGACGGCAGTGTGCGGAAGACCGTTGTCTACCCCTGCCGTTTGGAAAACGTGTATGTGTCGCGGTTCATAGACCCCAGTGATGCTCCGATGATGATAGAGTTTGCCGATGTGCCGGGCGAGGTGATGCGGCCAGATTCCATTGCCATGTTCAGAGCCGTCATGAAGTCGATGATGGCATGTACCAACAAGGTGTTTTATTCCACTTTGTGGAGGAATCCTCAGACTCACCAGTGTGTCTATGTGGCTAAGTTGGCCCCTTCCGGCGACTCCAACCGTTTGATTGTGGATGGTCTTGACGGTTCGGTTGGCAATGCCAGTCTCGACAGTGCGTTGGGCAATGTGTCCAACCTGCGTTATGTGAGCACCGCCACCCGTCAGGCGTATTATGAGCGTCAGGGCTTTGTGTCAGGTTCAGCCCGCAAGGTCAGCGGAGCCCATCTTTTCAAGCACTTCCTTGAGTATGACACCGACTCAGTCATCAATGTCATCGCCGAGGCCTGGTCGTTGTTGAAGGTAGACCAGGTGCTTCCCCGTGACCTGCTGGATGCCACAGGGTCGGGAAAGATGCTTTTCCAAAATGAGTTGCGCAATCATTTCTTCTTCCATTACTATACGTTTTTTGCCACCGATGTGGTGGTGTGCGACTTGTGCTGCACGCCTGTAGGCGGAAAGCCGGGACAGGAGACGGAAGATTTGTTCCCCACGATGATGCAATCGCTCAAGGCTATGACAGCCTATGAGGATTTGCCTCAAAAGAACTGGTATCTGGCTCTCAAGGGCATGGATGCCGTGATGTGTGAGGATGGTTGGCGCAGTCTCTATGAACTGTCGGGAGGCGATATCAATTTGGTGTATTCACATTTTACGGCCATGCTGGCATTGGCCAACCGGAATGTGAAGGCTGGCCAACCGTTGTTCAACTCACCGAAGGAAATGATGGAGTGGTTGACTTGCAACCGTGGTCATGATCTCAATGCCGAACTGGTGGAAACCTTGAATGGTCAATATGATAGTGTGGAGGAATCTGCTTCCACTTTGTTCCAGCCTGCCAGTCATTACAGGATGATGGCTGACCGTCCGCTCGACAGTCATGTCGACAGCCGGATGAAGATATTCAGGCAGGTGGATGAACGTCTCTCTTTGGAAGAAGAAGGTAAAAGCATCTGGAATACCCTGCGCATGCCGCAACACGTCTATTTCGTGGCTACTCCCATCGATGATGACTTCCACATCTGTTCACATAGCGGAAAGGACTACACCTCCTTTGATGGCAATGCGCGCCACTATGCACAGCGGGTGGAATTCGGCACCTTGCAGTTGACCACCGGTATCTTGCTTCACCATGATTTGGAAGTCAAGCCGGCGCTCAATGACTATGGCAACCTGTTGGCATATATCCATGGTGCTGACTTGTAATCATGATAGATAAGATGCAGACAACGGCCAAGACCATCAGGATAGAGCATAAAGTGATGGGGTCTCTCACCACTGAGCAGGGCGACACGGTGTTGTCCTATACCCCCGGCGTGAGTCCTGATGCCGACACCCTGTGCGCCATGACGGCCGAGGGAGTCGCCGACGACCATGCTTCATGGTTGCTGCTCCCTCGTGGCAACGGAGCATGTATCTTGCATGTCCAGGGGGCATATACAGCGTTCTCCGGAGGTTTGCGCTCTTATGCCACCAGGGTGGTTTATGAGTTGTCGGCAGCCGACATAGACATGGCGGGTGGCCTTGTCCCCGTTTTGCCAGCGCTCCGTCGGATGCATCCTTATGAGAAAAGGGTGCCGGGAACCACTCCTGAAACGGAGGTATCACCAGTGGAGCCACATGACCTCAGTCGGGAGGCAGCCACGTTGCGCCTGCTCATGGCCTATGCCTTGGTCAACCGCCGCCGGTTGTTCATCCGTCTGGGTGATGATGAACGGCAGGTGGGTGATGAGGTTCGCACTTCAAGACGACTGACCGACCTGTTGGCGGCCGTTGACAGTCTGCCGTCGCCAAGCCGTCGTAGGGTGGGGGTGGCTTTCTCTGTGGAGGCCGCCGAACGAGGATATCGTCCGCTCATGACCATGATGACAGTGGTTGCCCATCTCGACCCCGTGGAAGCATGGGGAGACGCGTCGGAAAATGCCGTGTTGGTGGATTGGACGGATACCCATCCCGCCTGGCCGCAGGAATTGACCGAACGGATGTGTTCGGATGCGCTTCAGACTCTCTCCGGCGAGGGTCCTGCTGTCAAGTCACCAGCCCCCACCCCCATTACCCGGAAAACTCCCGTTGCGACGGCATCCACGAAAAGAATCCGATGGATAATCGTCCTTGTTTTGCTCATATTGGCTGTTTTGGCCTTCTTAATCAGTTAAATCCTTACATATTGCGACATGGCAGGAAATAAATTCGACAACAACTGGCAGGCTCACCATGGAACATTGATAAAATGGACCTTGGTGGGATTGGTGGCTGCCGTGCTGTTATTCTCGCTTTTCAAGGGTTGCACACAAGTAGGCAAGTCTTCGGGGAAGGATGTGTATGTGCCCGACCGTGACCATGGCTTTGTCATGAAAGCCAACCGGTTGCTGCAACATCTCGTTGACCAGGGCAACACCGACCATCCCCAGGTGCATCCACACTCGCTGACAGAACTGCAGCAGCGTTATCCGGCACTCCGGTTTGCATTGCCCTATGACGAGAATGATGTGGAGGGAGCAAGAGCCGCCGACATACGCCTTGTGGGAATCGATGTCAAACAGATAAAGGATGAGGATGACGTGACGTTCTTCCTCAATAGTGATATCCCGTCCCTCCTTGAGCGGCAGCAAGCCCATTTGGGTGAGCGGATGTTCCGCATCAGGTTCGCCACGGCCAAGAGCAAGGACGGTTTGGTGATTGAGCGTATCGAGGTTCTGCCGGGCATGTTCAAGGTGGCTTTGGTGAAGGACCCCTGGGTGGGTGCCGTAACCTGTGCCGACAACGCCCTGTTTCCTACCTCAAGCCATTGCTTTGTCACCTGGGGACAATCCGTGGTGCCTGTCAGGCTGCAGCCGGGAGGACATCTCCACCATGGCATGCAGAACGTGGTGCGGACGGATGAGAAGAGCCGTACGTTGCTCACAGGGTCGCGAAAGCCTATTGATTACTACCGGCTTTTCCAGTCGATGGAAGCCGACAGCACAACATTGTGCGTCCGTTTTCCCGGTCAGAATGAGCCCGCCGTCTATATCGATTATCTGGCGCCCGACAGTGTTAATCTGCGAACAACGGGCTGCTATTGCCAACCTTATGGGGCTACAGGTGCCTTGCGGCTGGTAGAGCCTACGGGAGCCTCGGCACGTGGTCAGGTCTACCCGTTGAAAGACATTCTGAAGTTGGTGGTCAGCCGCAAAAAAGATAGTGAGCGCATCACCCAACTGACCGTCACCCGCCACAATCCTTTGCTCTATCTCTCGATGCCCACCAGGACCAGCGAGGGTCGCAGCCGTTATACGATACCACCGTCACTGACCGACAAATTCACCCAACAGGTGATAAGGGGACTGTCGGTGTCGCTGAGCAATACCGTGTATAAAGATACCGTCAAACTGAGTCTTGACCCGATACTCTCGATGGAGATGGAGAAAGAACTTGAGGCTTATGCCAAGACCTTGATGTCGAAAGGAAAGTTCTTTGCCGATGACCAATGGGAACTCTCCCTCACCGTGATGGATATGGCTACCGGCGAGGTGATAGCCGCACCTTACTACCGCTCCTCGGACAAGATGCTCGAGAAAGACCTTGCCCTGGGGCGGAAGAATCCGGCCTTGACGAGAAGGTTTATCGGTTCCTCTTTCAAGCCCCTCGTCGCACTGGCCGCCGTACTGACCGACCCCAGTCTCGACACCCTCAACACCCGTGGCCATTACAGGCTCACCAGTCCCGCTGAGGGCAAGAAAAAGGGGAAGGCCATGTTTTATGGACATCCCACCACGGCTTGGGCCTCCAAAGGTTCTGCCCAGAATTTCTGGGGAGGATGCGGGTCGATGAAATCATTCTTCGCCATTTCCGATGATGTCTACCCGGTAGCGTTGGTGTCGAAGGCTTTGGGTTATGACCATCCGGAAAACAGTCCTTTTGATTTTGTGGGCAGCGAGGTGCTTCTCCGTGAGAAAGGCAATTTCACGTGGGCCGGGTCACGGTTTGTCAGCACCCTCGACCATCTTTACGACATTCCGGGACCTAAGGAATACCATGCCCACGACAGTTTGCAGATGGAATATTATACTTGGGACAGGATGAGTCTCGACAGTACGAGCCGCTTTGGTCTCGACAACGTCAGTCCTGACCCCACACTGTTCTATTTCGACAATTTCTCCCGTTCTGGGGCTACCCTTCACAACGAACTCGCGACATGGGTGCTTGGACAGGGAACCAATGAGTGGAACTGCCTGAAGTTGGCGGAGGCATGGTCGCGAATGCTCACCAAACGGAGGGTTAGGGCCTCTTTTGTGAGCACTCGGGGAAAAACCGATACCGAGAGTCTCGCCAAGGGTTATGACAACCAGGCATGGAACAGTGTGCTCCGGTCGCTCCGTGCCGCCCAGTCGTCTCATGAGAAAAACCTGTTGTGGCCCATGGATGACGCTGTCAGAAAACTCAATGCCTCCGAGCACATCACCGACAGTCTGCTGCTGTTTGGCAAGACGGGAACGCCCGACAATGTCCTCCGCATGGAATGGCGCAGCGTGAAGGGCGAACCGAAATGGATGGATATAGGAATCTACTGCATGGGACTGATGCCTGCCAGTGCCTACCGTTCGGTTCAAGCCGACCAGGGCGGCAGCGGGTTGATGTGTGTGATGAGGGTCACCCGCATGGTGAGCCGGAATCACCGCAACGCCGGCAGCGCTGATGGAATCCAGTCGAGTGATGCCCGCAATTTCTTCTCCTCCTATCCGCAGCGGCTGCGGAAATTCTATCATTTGACCAAACCATACTTCGCTTCCAAACAAACCCAAAAGAAGAATAAATGAGATTCAACCACCGACAACGGATGTCAGCCCTCGGGCATATCTTGGCGCTCATTGCCGCCATGCTGTTGGGCTATGTCTCCTTCCTGGGACTTGCCTATATGCGTGGTGGGCGTATCGTGGAGTCGGCCCTGGAAGGAGCAGCCGCCGCCGTCATCCTGTTTGTCCTTTGTGTTTGGCTGCAGCGGTTGAAGGGCACCTCAAAACGCTTTGGCACCTGCATTGTCCTTGAACGTGTCATGGTGGTGGTGCTGGCCGTCGCTTGTTTGGCTATGGCAAGACCGTTTATCCATTTCTTCGGTGTCTTTGCGCATGAAAAGGAGGTGTCGTCAGCCTTCAGGGATGCCCTCTCGGAGGTCGGTCCCATGTTCGAGGAATATGAGGCTGAGGCGGAGAAAAGGATAGAAGCCTATGACAAAACGCTCCGGAAAGCGGGTATCAAGGCCAAGAGCCGAAAGAAATACGGTCTCGACCGGCATAGCGAGGGCAAACCCCTCGGAGGCGATACCATTGTGAGAAACAATATGGTATCGACGCTGCGGACACAACTCCTGTCACCCACTTATCACACCTTGCGGCAAGAAGCCCAGGAATGGACCGCCAAGGCTGAAGGAGCCACCACGTGGAATGTCTTTTTGATGGGAAATGCCCGTGAGATACGCCGGGCTATGGAGGGATGGCAAACGGCTATGGCCGCTGCCATGGCGACAACGATAGACCGGCCACAGGCCAACGACAGCATTTCTTTCGTGAGCAGTCATTGCCAGTCGGCAGCCGACAAACTCGACCGTGTGGTAGCGCTCTGCTCTGCCGACACCCAGACGACGCCTCTGCCCATCCTCTTGTTGCTTGCCTGTTGGCTGCTGCTCTATTTCCCCTATTGGCTCCAACAGCGGCACTCTAAATCATGGGAAACATTCTTGCCCGGATGGTTGAGGAAGAAACTGGGCATGGCCGACCGCATGGCAGGCGTGCATACCCTAAGGATGCTCTCCAGCAAAGACCATGGAAAGACCTTCGCGTTTGCGGATACCGAGGCGAGCCGTTTCCGGCGGCGGATGGAGGAGCGGATGGAGCGCCGGCATCAGGAACCTTTTGGCTTTATCCTTGAGGAGGTGACGGCCGGAAGGTTGGACAGCAACAAACTCGTAGGGCTGATTGCTGCCGACCACAACCTGATAGACATTGCTACCCTCAGGAGTTGTCTGGAGAATGGCTTGCTCACCAGGGAACAACTCATACAAGAGTGTGGAATGGATGAAGAACTGTTGCAGATGGTATGGAGGGCACCGGAGAGTGTCATGCCCGACACGCCCCCCATACAACAGTTGACGGAGGATACGACAGAGGTCTATATGTGGGGCATCCCTTCTTCCGGTAAGACCTGTGCCCTGGGTGCATTGCTCGCAGCCACCCGTGAAGGAAAGACGGCTGTCAACGTAGACCTTGATGAGGACTGTCAGGGATATGAGTACCAGAAGGTGCTGAGCGGCATCTTCACAGGCAACGGCGATTGTTGCATGTTGCCGGGACGTACACCGGTAAAGAAAAATTTCGCCATCGGAATGACCCTCGACGATGCCCATGGGTGGCATCACCCCATCACCTTGGTGGATATGGCCGGCGAACTGTTCTGTACCATCGTCTGGCGCGACAACCATAGTGAACGGTTGGTGACGGACAAACATCAAGAGGCCCTGGCCGAATTTGAGAAAATCCTTGTCGATGAGAAATCAGAACATCAGAAACTCCATGTCTTCATCATCGAATATGGTGCCGAGGACAAGAGATATGAGGGTTTTGACCAGGACACTTACCTGGAGTGCGGCTTGCAGTTCCTTGAGGAGAAAAACGTGCTCCGCGATGCCACTCAGGCCATGTATGTACTGGTGACCAAGACCGACCAGGTGAAATACCATCTACGGGAGGGGGAGACCGCCGACCAGCATCTGGCAGATTATCTGTGGAAATACTACGGGAATTTTTTCTCCACCCTCGACAGTTTGTGCCACAAGTATGACCTTTGTGGCGGACATATGCCCAATCCCATACCGTTCGATATCGGTGAGGTCTGTTTCGGCAGCCTCTGTAAGTTGGACACCTCGCGCGCCAATGATGTCCTGCGCATGTTGATGGCAAGGTCGAAGGGCTTCAGGAGCGGATGGAGAGGCAAACTGCAACGAGTGTTCGACAATTAACAATCTTAGAAATATGAGAGAAGACAACTATACGATGGAAATGAAGACCTTCCGGCGGAAAGTCGGCGAGGTGGACTCTCCTTTCGATTACATCCAGCAATTGGTGGCGGACGGCAAACTCAACGGAGAGCAGTTGCTGCAAATGTTGGCCGACGACCACAACCTCCTCGACCATACCCATGTGCGCCAATGTGTGGATGCCGGCCTGTTGAAGGAGGACGACCTTGAAAAGGCGGGCATCGACCAGCGGTTTACGGAGATGATGGGCGAAGAGGCGCAGGATGTGCTTCCCCAAGTGGGTAGAATCGACAAAATCGACGCCGACTGCACGGAAGTGTATTTTTGGGGCATTCCCACCTCGGGCAAGACCTGTGCGCTGGGCACCATCATCAAGGCCACGCGCAGTGGTGAGGTATGCAGGAGCATGCGGGTGAAGAACCACAGCCAGGGATTGCTCTACTTCCAGAAACTGCGGCAGATTTTCGAAGATGACTATTGCATCCTGCCTGGACGTACTACCGTCGACACCAATTTCGCGATAGAAACGGTGCTGGTCGACAACAACTACAAGGAGCATAACGTGACGCTGGTGGATATGGCCGGAGAGTTGTTCTGTTCCATTGTCTGGCGTGACAACGGCAGTATGAACCTCTTCAAGGAGAAGCACCAGGAGGCCTTGGAGGAGTTTGAGAAAATTCTTGTGAGCAACAGTTCGAGAAACCCCAAATACCACTTCTTCATCCTGGAATACTGCAAGAATGACCGCAGGGACGACGATTTCGACCAGAACACTTATCTGGAGAGCGGACTCAGCCATTTGATAGAGAAAGGCGTGCTTGATAAGAAAGAAGATGGTGTGTTCGTGCTGGTGACCAAGACCGACCTGGCTGTCCGCGATGCCGCCGAACAGGGTGTGGACGTCAATGAATACCTGATCAATTTCTTGAACCGGCGATACCGCAATTTCATCGCTTTGCTCGAGGACCATTGCAAGAAAACGGGTATCTGTGGTGGAAAACTGCCCAGACCCATCCCCTTCGGCATCGGTGATGTGTGTTTCCAGCATCTATGCCGTCTTGACACGACCCGTGCCAACCGTATCGTGGAAATTCTCCTCGACCCGCCACGCTCAAAGAAAGACTGGTGGAAATTTTTCTGATGTGCAACCCCAATAATCCAATAAAGATATGAAACTAAGTTTGTATTCACAACTTGTGAGAAATGGTGAGCATAGCGAGGCCGTCTACAATGCAGGTGAGATGGGCCGGAAACTGTTCGACGTGAAAATCGAGGGGATGCTGAAACTCTCGCCCGACAACAAGGAACCACTTTGTCTGCTTTCGCTCAATAATCTGGGATGCATGGTGTATCTCATCAAGCCCTTGTTCTCAAGGATGGGCGACTACCGGTCGCTGGTGCTGGCTGTTCCGCGCCAGGTGGTTTTCTCTGCCTCTACGGACATAGAAAACATCGTCGACGGCATGCGGCAGGTGCTGCTCACCGACCAGGGGACAGACAAATTGAAAAGGTGGTTTGAGCGCGATTATCCTGAACACGATTTCCATTGGTCGCTGCCAGCCTCAGGAAACCGTTATGCCTACCGTACTTATGGCCCGCATTCCAAGGCTTCCAATCTCGGAAAACTGCTGGGTATGGCCATGCTGCAACCCTATTACGGCGAGTACGAGGGAGTGTTCCTCCTGCCGGAAAACATGGCGGGCATCCTTCGTCAAGAAGCGATGACCAACCTCACCGACAATGCCCTGTCGCGTCCAGCCATCGTGAATTGTCCCCCCAGTTCGGCACTGCCTGCGGGGGTGACCCTATGGGTGGGTGACGAAGAGATGCGTCAACCCGTGTTGAGCCATGTCGGTGGCGCATTGAAATGTCATCTGCGCAAGAAAGGACGTGTGGACTATGATTTCACTTATAAGGTGAGTGAGGTGTCGGGACGAGTCAACGTGCCGGCAGGGGTGGAATGGCAGGTGAAAGTGCCTACCTCCATCTTCCGCTTCTTGGATGAGGAAGGGAATGAACTTGACAAGAAGGGTATCACCATGAATATCGACGGCATCACGGCTTATGACAAGAAAAACCAGTGTTTCACCATTCCCGAGAATCTGGCAAAGAGGGCCAATGTCACAGTTACACGTGAGGGATGTGTGCCCCGCCAAATGGTAGCCGACCTGACAAAATACTCCACCGCCTCACCGCTCACGATGAATATTGAGCGGGTGCGCTCGAAGGTGAAATACAAGGTGGGCCGCAAAATCACTTTTGAACTCGACCGTACGGATGAGGAACTCAACAAGTCACCTCTGCCAGACTATGAGATAGGCGAAAAGAAAGGCAATGTGATAACGCTTCGCCGCAAGGCCTCATCCCGCCGCCGCAATCCGGGGAAGGATGATGGAGAGGAAAGCAAGAGCCGTGGCTGGAATGTGTCGCGGTGGGCATTGTACAGGATAGGAACGGGCTTGCTCTGCGGTCTGCTGCTGGGCGGTCTGCTTGGTTGGTTCTTCGGTGTGCCGCATGGTGAGAAGGTGGTGCGTCAGCAGTTGGAGGACGAGCGGCTGGCGAAAGAGCAACGCGAAATCGAAATCACAGATTCACTGATGAACATTCAGATGACCGCCTATTTGGACAGTGTGCCCAAATGGAAGAAGGAAGAGATGGACACCTTGTTCGAAGGGCGGATGGCGGGTATTTACGATGCCCTCAACACCTATGATTTCAAAGCAGTCCAGACACGTCTGGATGAATTGGATTTCCCGAATACAGGTCAACTTCATCTGCTTGACAGTGCCATCAATGCTTTCAGTCAAAAGCCAGTATATCTGGATAAACTCAAGGATGTCACCAAGAATGAGGACGAGGGCAAGAACAAGTTCTTCAGTCCTGACGGTACCATCACCCTGGCTACCTTGATGGCCAAGATGGGTGAGGTACGTTCTCAGGTCGACAAGTCATTGCAACAATGAAAACCCTTCTGAAGGTATTCCTGCTGTTGGCTTCAGTGACGCTGATTGTTGGTGGGTCACTGTATTTCGCCAAGACACGGCTCGACCCTCCGCGGTCGGTGGCTGTGGGCAACCCTCATGTCGCTCATGTGGGAAGTTGTATCGCCCAAATCCAGCAGGCACATGACGACAATGGTCTCTATCAATGCTTCTTCCGGACCAATCACCTCATAGGATTCGTGTCCGACCAGGGATTGGTCACTACTGCTGAGAGCGACTCCCTCAAGACGGCTATGCTGCAGCGCTATGTGCCGGCTTATGCGCGGTGGTGCAAACGCTATTTCAGAGTGCCCACATGGTATGAGGGAGACTTGAGGCAGATGCGCAAACATGCCAAATTGGTCAGGGGGGTGAAGGATTCAACAGGAAAGGCCATTGCCGCCGAAGGGTCTGCGACGGGCCGTGAACTCGATGAGGTGATGCGGGTGCTCGAGCGTTATGACTCGGCTTCTTATCTGGTGAGAAATACGGAGTTTGTGAGCATGCAGGTGTCGGAATCACGTATCGCCAGGGCAAGACGCCTGCGGCGGGATGAGGTTCTCAGTTACAATGTGCGCCTGGTCCATCAACTCGATTCCGTCGCTTATCTCACGGAGAAGTCACATTTCAAGTACTTGGAGGAGCGTGTGGAGCACATGAGTCAATATGCCTGGATGAACGGTCTGGACAATTTCATGGCCCTTTACGACAAGGTGTCGGCAGAGATTGATGAGTATGAATATGGAGCAGACGAGGTATATGGCCGCAGCCGTGGCGTCAACAGCCTTCGTCGGAGGTTGGAAACCTATAAGTCGGAGGCAGAACGCCATTACGATGACCGCCCGTTCTTTGAGCGGGTAGTAGACGAAATCTTCGGATGATAGCCTTATGAGCCGTCTCCATCCTGGTGAAGAGGGAAAGAAAAGACGTAAATCTTTTCGTTTTCCGCCTAACTTGCACTAACTTTGCACCGCAAAAAATGAGAATATGAATATAGAGACAGGTATCAGCAGCATGGTCGTGAAGGCCATCAAGGAATTGTATGGACAGGATGTGCCAGAGAAAATGGCACAGTTGCAGAAAACAAGAAGTGAGTTTGAGGGCAACCTCACCTTAGTGGTGTTCCCCTTTCTGAAGATGTCGCGGAAGAAACCCGAGGACACAGCGGCAGAAATCGGAGAATATCTGCTGGCTCACGACAGCAACGTGGCCTCTTACAATGTGGTAAAAGGGTTTCTTAACCTCACTATAGCCCCCAAGGCATGGATAGGATTGCTCAACACCATCCATGCTGAAGAGCATTTCGGGGAGCGCAAGGCTACAGACGACTCACCCTTAGTGATGATAGAGTATTCATCGCCCAACACCAACAAACCGCTTCATTTGGGGCATGTGCGCAACAACCTGTTGGGATGGTCGTTGGCACAAATCATGCAGGCCAATGGCAACAAGGTGGTGAAAACCAACATCGTCAACGACCGTGGCATCCATATCTGCAAGTCGATGCTCGCATGGCAGAAATGGGGCAATGGGGAGACTCCTGAGACCAGCGGCAAGAAAGGCGACCACCTCATCGGCGACTATTATGTGGCTTTCGACAAACACTACCGTGAGGAGGTGAAGGAACTGACTGCCCAGTTCGTGGCAGGAGGTATGGAGGCCGAGGAAGCCGAGAAACGCGCCAAGGAAGAGGCTCCGCTCATCCGTGAGGCTCACGATATGCTCGTCAGATGGGAACAGGGCGACAAGGAGGTGCGTGACCTGTGGTCGATGATGAATTCCTGGGTTTATGCCGGCTTTGATGAGACCTACCGCGCCCTGGGCGTATCCTTCGACAAGATATATTATGAGTCGGAAACCTACCTTGAGGGAAAAGCCAAGGTGGAGGACGGACTTGCCCGTGGACTGTTCTTCCGCAAGGAGGACAACAGTGTGTGGGCCGACCTCACCAATGAGGGTCTGGACCAGAAACTGCTGTTGCGGTCGGATGGCACCTCTGTCTATATGACACAGGATATCGGCACCGCCGACATGCGTTTCCGCGACTATCCCATCGACAAGATGATTTATGTGGTGGGCAATGAACAGAACTATCATTTCCAGGTGCTCTCCATCCTGCTCGACCGGCTTGGCTTCAAGTGGGGCAAGGAACTGGTGCATTTCTCCTATGGCATGGTGGAGCTGCCCAACGGCAAGATGAAGAGCCGTGAGGGAACTGTTGTGGATGCCGATGACTTGATCGCCACCATGATAGCCGATGCCCGCCAGATGAGTGAGGACAAGGTGAACAAGATAGCAGGTATCGATGAGGCGGAGAAAGCAGAGATAGCACGGATTGTGGGCATGGGTGCCTTGAAATATTTCATTCTGAAAGTGGATGCCCGCAAGAACATGCTTTTCAATCCCGAGGAGAGTATCGATTTCAATGGCAATACCGGTCCGTTCATCCAGTATACACATGCACGTATCCGCAGCATCCTCCGCAAGGCTGCTGCCGAGGGAATCGTGATACCCGAGAAGTTGGCCGACAATATGCCGGTGAACGAGAAGGAAACGGAACTGATACAGAAACTCAATGAGTATGCGGCAGCGGTGGAACAGGCAGGCAAGGACTACTCGCCCAGTGGCATCGCCAACTACTGTTATGAGTTGACCAAACAGTTCAATCAGTTCTATCATGATTTCAGCATTCTGAATGCAGATACTGAGGATGAGAAGACCGTGCGTCTGGTGCTGGCCGCCAATGTGGCTAAAGTGATTAAAAACGGAATGTGCCTGCTGGGCATTGAGGTGCCTGAGCGCATGTAATTGAACGTCTGTATATGGCTGTTTCCAACGAATGGCAAAATCCCCCTGACTATCGTCACGATACGGTACTTCCCCTCCCCATGGAGGTGAGTGCCGATGCGTGGGCGGTGGATGCGGCATGTTCGGGCAATCCGGGGATGATGGAATATCGTGGTGTTGACCTCGCTACAGGTCAGCAGGTGTTTCATTATGGGCCTGTCTATGGAACGAACAACATCGGTGAGTTTCTGGCCATTGTCCATGCCTTGGCTCTCATGAAACAGCGCGGTATCCGGAAGACATTGTATACCGACAGTTACAATGCTACGGTATGGATTAAGAAGAAGAAATGCAAAACCACCCTGGAGCGTACGGAGCAGACGGCCCGCCTCTATGAGGTGATAGCCCGTGCCGAGGCCTGGTTGCGCACCAATGTGGTGGATGTGCCTATCGTGAAGTGGGAAACCTCGAAATGGGGTGAGATTCCCGCTGATTTCGGACGAAAATAAGTTGTTTAACCAAAAATTCTAAGGTAATGAAAAAGGTTTTGACATTGTTCTTCTGCTTGCTGACATGCAGTTTGATGAGCGCTCAGAGCATGAAGATGGTGGTTGACAAGAAAGGCGAGGTCGTCGGTCGTTTGGTAAAGGTGAATGCCGATACCTATACGATTTCCGTGCAGGATGATTATGATGTGCCCAAGGCAGGGTTGCACGTGGAGACGTTCTCAGCCGCCAAGGGCCAGGGCATCGTCTACCGTGACCAGGTGCGTGTGGGTAATATCAATGTCCGTAAGGGGCCTTCCACCAAGTCGGCCATTATTGCCAAGATTGCTGACTCCCGTGGCATGATACCCGACGACTATCCTTGTCTGGGTTTGGTCAATGGATGGTACAAGATTCGTATCAACGGCAAGATTGGCTACGTGAGGAAAGACCTCTTGTGCTGGGACGGCATGTGCACGTTCTGATTTTACTATAATTCTTTATTCATGGAAGCGGCGGAAAAATACATGCGGCGGTGTCTGCAACTGGCTTCCAAGGGTGTGCTGACAGCCCGCCCCAATCCCATGGTGGGAGCCGTCATCGTGGCAGAAGGCCGGATTATCGGCGAGGGTTACCACATCCGTTGCGGGGAAGGCCATGCCGAGGTGAATGCATTCGCCAGTGTGAGTGAGGCCGACCGGCACCTGTTGCCGGAAGCCACTATGTATGTCAGTCTGGAACCCTGTTCCCACTACGGGAAGACCCCTCCGTGCTGCGACCTGATCATTGCCCAAGGGGTGAGAAAAGTGGTGGTGGGCTGCGTGGACCCGTTTGCTAAAGTGCAGGGCCGTGGCATTCAAAAACTACGTGAGGCAGGTATTGATGTCACCGTCGGTGTGCTCGAAGAGGAATGCCGGTGGCTGAATAGGAGATTCTTCACCTTCCACCAGCATCATCGGCCGTATATTACACTGAAATGGGCACAAACTGCCGACGGGTTTATCGACAAAGATGGAGAGGCCCTTGCCATCTCCACTCCCCTGACTACCATGCTGGTTCACCAACTCCGTGCCGAGAACGATGCCATCCTCGTGGGACGTATCACCGCCGAGCGTGAACATCCACGGCTGGACACCCGGCATTGGGGTGGACCTAACCCTGCGAAATTGATTCTCTCCCATGACCACGACATCGATGCTGTCCTGTCAGAATGCCGCGAAAACCAATGGCTCTCGCTTCTTGTCGAGGGAGGGTTGAAAACACATCTTTCGTTCTTGGAAAGAGGATTGTGGGATATCATACGTGTGGAAACTTGCCCCGTCACAGTGGGCGCTGGCACTCCTGCTCCGTCACTTCCTTCCAATGCTGTGCTCCTCCGTCAGGAAACCATCGATGGAAATGTCATACAAACCTTTTGCCGCCATTGAAATTCATGGACCAATCTCTTTCTTATTCCCAACTATGGCACTTGCTGACACCGCTATATGAGGCGGGGGAAGCCAAGGCCATTGTGAGAATGGTGATGGAGAGTCGTTTCCATCTGTCGACAGCCGATTTGCTCTGTTATGGCAGCAGCCTCTTGACCCCGGAAGAGCAGGGAGAGTTGTCGGGCATGATGAGCCGTCTGGCAGAAGCAGAACCTGTGCAATATGTCCTGGGCGAGGCGGTTTTCATGGACAGATGGTTTCATGTGGAACGTGGCGTGCTCATACCACGGGTGGAGACCGAGGTGTTATGCCGGTGGATAGTCGAGGAAACGACTTCCCCTTGCCGGATGCTCGATATCGGTTGTGGCAGTGGCTGTATTGCCGTATCGCTTGCCTTGGAGAGTCCTGATGCGGAGGTGACCGCCTTGGACATCTCGTCCAAAGCCTTGGAGGTGACGGGGGCGAATGCCGCCAGATTGGGCGCCCATGTGGAATTGCGGCAGATGGATATTTTGAACCCCGAAGCATGGAAGAGCCCGAAAGTGGACGTGGTGGTTTCCAATCCTCCTTATGTCTGTGAGTCTGAGAGGTCTGCCATGCACCCCAATGTCTTGCGTCACGAACCCGCAGAGGCCCTGTATGTGCCAGATACCGACCCGTTGCTTTTCTACCGGGCCATAGGAGACTATGCCCGACAAACCTTAGTGCCTGAGGGGAGAATCTATTTTGAGTGCAATCCTCAGTATGTCGAGGCTGTCGGAGAATGGCTTTTGGGCAATGTGTTCTCCGATTTGTCCTATCGTGATGACCCATTTGGCAAGAAGCGGTTTGTCCGTGCCCGTCTTGTCCATCCTTAATATATAGAAGGCCATGAAGGAAATGACAGAGAAAGATGCGCTGTTCCGCCTCACCGCCATGTGTTCACAAGGTGAGCATTGTGAGTGGGAGATGCGTGAGAAGATGCGCCGTTGGGCAATTCCCGATGATGCGCAGGCACGTATCATGCAGCAACTCATAGAGGAGAAATTTATCGATGAGACGCGTTATTGCCAGTTCTTTATCCGCGACAAGATACGTTTCAACAAATGGGGACGGCGCAAGGTGGAACAGGCGCTGATGGGCAAGCGCATACCGCGGGAGACTTACCTGCCGGTATTGGACGAGGTGCCCGATGAGGACTACCTTGCTGTGTTGCGCCCCCTGCTTAAGGCAAAGGTGCGCCAGTACGCCGGTTTGACGGATTATGAGCGCACCGGCCGGTTGATACGTTTTGCGGCGGGACGTGGCTTTACTTTCGATATTATCCGCCAGTGCATCGACACGGGAGATTACAGCGAGGAGGAGGATGGTTAGTTTTTGGCAGAGATTCCTCAATCTGATTGCTCCCCAGGCCTGTTCGGTCTGTGGGGCGCGTCTCAGTATCGGCGAGGAGGTGTTATGTGCTACCTGCAACCTCCACTTGCCGCGAACCTATTTTTCCAAGCAAGCCTACGAGAATCTCATGGCTCGCCGTTTCTGGGGACGCATTCCCCTGGAGCGGGCGGCCGCTTTGTTCTATTATGAGGCGGGTTCAGAGGTGAGCCGCATGATTTATGACATGAAATACCATGACCGTCCCGATATCGGCTTTTCGTTGGGCCGCATGGCAGCGGAGGAGTTTGCGGTTGACGGTTTTTTTGAGGGCATCCAACTCATCGTGCCCGTTCCGCTTGAGCGCAAACGCCACCGCCAGCGTGGTTACAACCAGAGTATGGAGATAGCACGTGGGGTGGCTTCCGTCACTGGTATCCCCATAGCGGAAAATGTGGTCGACCGTATCCGTTATACCGAGAGTCAGACGCATAAGTCCATGCGGGAGCGGATGGAGAATGTGGAGGACGCCTTCCGGTTGACAGGGAAGGTGGATATTGCCGGCCGGCATATCCTGATGGTGGATGATATCGTCACTTCGGGAGCCACTGTCTGCTCGTGTGTGGAGGCCATGAAGGCAAGTGGAAAATTTCCTGTAAGTGTCTTGTCTTTAGGGGTCGTTAAGTGATAAAAATACACTTAAAATTCATAAAAAAAGCATGGTTTCCGTGCTTTTTTTCTTTCAAAAATATCCATATTTAATCCACTTCTTTTAATTATTGTAAAAGTTGTAACTTATTGATTTAAAGAAAAATAAGTAGATTGTTGCTTTTTTGACAATCCACTTTTTTATTTTAATCTGTTGACGCATATATATATTGTTCTTATCTTTGCCATTGGAATTCGACCTGATAACTGATTGAGAAAGGAATTTGGTGAATTAAGAAATAACCTAAACAATAATTAAAACAAATTTTGTGATGAGAAAAAGCAGGTTTCTATTTGCGCTATTGACATTCATGATGATGTCGGTATGCGTTTTCGCCCAGAAACAGAGTTTCTCGGGTACAGTGACCGATGAGAACGGAGAACCCATCATAGGTGCCTCCGTTGTCGAGAAAGGAACATCCAATGGGTCCATCACCGATATCGATGGCCGGTTCTCCGTGTTGGTAGAGCCGGGAACCACCCTTGTTTTCTCCTACGTGGGCTATGCCAATGTGGAGATGACAGCCGCACCCAACATGCATGTGGTGCTCAGGGAGGATGCCCAGGTACTCGACAATTTCGTGGTCATCGGTTATGGTGTTCAGAAAAAAAGTGTGGTGACCGCCTCGATTGCGAAGGTGAGTGCCGACGACCTGGAGGGTAAGACCCGTCTCCGTGCGGATGATGCCCTCAAGGGCTTGGCTGCCGGTGTCAATGTGACATCCTCCTCTGGCCAGCCGGGTTCGAAGTCCATGATTCGTATCCGTGGTATCGGTACCATCAACAATTCCGACCCGCTCTTTATCGTGGATGGCATGCCTACCGACCAGAATGGTCTTGAGTCAGTCAACCCGAATGACATCGAGAGTATTGAAGTGCTGAAGGATGCCGCTTCGGGTGCTATCTATGGTGCACGTGCCGCCAATGGTGTCATCATGGTGACGACTAAGAAGGGTAAGTTGGGCAAGGCTCAGGTGAACTACAATTTCTCTTATGGTTGGCAGAGTGCTTGGAAACGGCGTGCTGTGACAGGTGCCACCGATTATGCCGTGTTGCAAAATGAGAAATACCTCAATGGTGGTTTTGCTCCCTTGTATCCCGACCCATACAAACTGACCGATGCCAATGGCGATGCCATCACCGGTTTTGGTACCGACTGGCAGGATCTGCTCTTCAATGACAATGCTCCCATCGTCCAGCACGATGTCTCTGTGAGTGGTGCCAGTGAGAAAATGAACTATTACCTCTCTCTGGGCTATTTCACCCAGGAGGGTATCGTGGGCGGTAATTATGGTCACTCCAACTATGACCGTCTGACCATCCGCTCCAACAATCAGTATAATCTCTTTGATGCTTCCAAGGAGCGTGATTTCCTCAACAAGTTGGATTTGGGTGCCAACATTTCTTATATGCGTGTGCACAATACGGGTATCGATGCCAACTCCACCTGGGGTTCACCATTGGGTTCTGCCCTGTACCTCGCTCCAACCCTTCCCGTCACACTTAGAGGTGATGTGGCAAAAAGGCAAATCAACCAGTATTCTTCGTTCGACCTCTATACTGATGAGAACGGCAATCCATACACCATCCCCGGATTCATCGGTTCTTACAACGAGCAGAACAACCCCATCGCCATGATGCAGGGCACTCCCTCCAAGAACTGGTCACATAAGTTCATGCCTGGGTTCACCCTCGACCTTCAGTTGTGGGACAACCTGAAATACCGCTTCTCATGGAGTGCTGAGTTGTCGTTCTGGGGATATAATGCTGCTGTCAAGCAGAAGTATTACCTCTCAGGCAACAACAATGCCGACCATACTTCTGCCACCAGTTATAAGGGCAACAACAACACATGGCAGTTGGAGAATACCCTGATGTATGACAAAACCATCAACAAGCACACCTTCGGCTTCGTACTTGGACAGTCGGCCATGAAATTCAAGGGTGATGAACTGGGTGGTTCGCATTGGAACCTTGTCAATGTCGACAAACCCTCTATCAACTATACCACAGGAGGAAGCCTGATGCTTGATACCGATGCTGACGGCAAAATCAATGGTGCCACCAGTTTGGTAAATGCCTGGGGCGCACCCTATGTGGAGCACCGGCTTGTTTCCTATTTCGGACGTCTGAGTTACAACTACGATGAGCGCTACATGTTGCAGGCTACTATCCGCCGTGATGGTTCCAGCCGCTTTGGTGTAAACAACAAATATGGTACCTTCCCCTCTGTTTCTGTAGGATGGAACATCACCAACGAGAGTTTCATGCAGAACACCAAGAACTGGCTCACCAATATGAAACTGCGTGCCAGTTGGGGTAAGAACGGTAACGACAATATCGGTGATTTCGCCTATACCACCCTTACCGCTATGGGCGGCAGCAGCAACTATTACTACGGACAGACCGCTGCCATGGTTTATGGTTCCAAGGCCAATCGCCTGGCCAATGAAGACCTGAAATGGGAAGAGAGTGAGCAGACAGATATCGGTATAGACTTCGGGTTCTTCAAGAACGCTCTTACCTTCACTGCCGACTATTATATCAAGAAGACCAACGGCATGATTATCGATATGCCTATTCCCAGTTACGTGGGTGAGCAAAAACCCTTGGGCAATGTCGGTGACATGAAGAACTCCGGATTTGAGTTCGAACTTGGCTATAAGTGGCATATTTCCGATGCATTGTTCTCCTTCAAGGCCAATGCCTCTTATCTTCACAATGAATTGACGAACCTGGGTAACGACACGGGTTTCCTCAACTGGGGTATCAGCCAGTTCTCTGATGGTGCTACGCGTGCCGAGAATGGTCAACCGTTCCCCTTCTTCTATGGCTATAAGACTGACGGCGTGTTCCAGAATTCCGCAGAGGTCAATGCCTATAAGAATGCTCAGGGCAATCTCATCCAGCCCGACGCCCATCCCGGCGACCTCCGCTTTGTGGATACGAACGGTGACGGCAAGATCAGTTCGGACGACCGCACCAATATCGGTAATGGTGTGCCCGACTGGTTCTTCGGCTTCACTTTGAATGCAGAGTGGAAAGGTTTTGACTTCAACGCCTTCTTCCAGGGTGTCAGCGGTGCTGACGTGTTTGACGCTACTTACCGTCAGGACATCGCCTCCGGCAATTATCCCACCTGGGTGCTCTCCCGCTGGACAGGAGAGGGAACTTCCAATAAAATACCTATCCTCAAGCAGGGCGACAGCAAGAACTGGGTCATCAGCGACATTTATATCCAGGATGGCTCCTATATGAGACTGAAGAACATTTCTCTCGGTTATACTCTCCCGCGGAACATCACCCGGAAGATCTCCGTCGACAGATTCCGTGTCTATGTGAGAGGCGAGAATGTCTTTACTTGGACAAAATACTGGGGATTCGACCCGGAAATCGGTTCGGGAAGCACTTCCCTTGGCGTAGACTACGGTGTCTATCCACAGGCACGCATCTGGACTGTAGGTTGCAACATCACTCTCTAACCAACAAAAGCATATTATCATGAACAAGAATATATCTATTTTAGCAGGTTTCGTGGCCGCCACCTTTACGTTGGTTTCTTGTGGCGACGACTTCCTTGAAGTGAAGAATCCCACCGGCGAGCCGCTGGAGGAGTACTACACTACTGATGAGCGACTCAATGAGGCTCTCACTTCCGCCTATGCGCCACTTCACTGGCCCGATTGGGACAACAAAGCCTATAATGACCTGACTGTGGATGCCGAAATCATGGGCGATGACTTCTGGGTGGGCGGTGCCAGCATTACCGACAACCAGCATTGGCACAAACTCTTCAATTTCGAGGCCGACGGCAACAACACACTGGCCACACTGTGGACCGATTTCTATTCCGGCATCAAGCGTTGCAACGATGTCATCAAATACTGCTCATGGGGTGGTGGAACAGAGGAAAACCGCACATCCTTTGCCATGCAGGCCCGACTGCTGAGGGTTTACTACTACAATATCCTTTGGCATTTCTATGGCAATGTGCCTTTCTATCTTGAGAACCTTTCTTTGCCTTATCGTGCGCCACAACTTTCAGCCGATGAAATCTACGGTCAACTGATTGTTGAACTCGAGGATATTATCAATTCCAAGGTGCTCCCCATGAGGTGGAATGCTGCTGAGGCTGGACGTGTCTCACAGGCCATGGCTTATATGCTCTATACTGAGATGGTGATGTATCAGAACGACAACGCACGCTATTCCAAGGCTTTGGGCTTCATGAAGGAAATCATTGCCTCGCCTGACTATTCGCTCAATAGTGATTTCGCTGCTTTGTGGAAGGAGAGTGGTGAGTGGTGCTCAGAGTCGATTTTCGAAATCAACTACAACGACGACCAAGGACAACGTGACTGGGGTGACGCTGCTCTCAATGCCGGTGGCAGTATCCTGCCCACGCTCATCTCGCCCAACCAGTGGCCCGGTGGCGACGGTTGGAACAGTGGTGAGGACGGCTGGGGATTCCTTCCCGTACGTCTTGAGACCTATAACATGTATGCTGAGGGAGATACCCGTCGCGATGCTACCGTGTGGGATGTCCGCCAATACCAGTATACCGAGCGTTATCAGGACACTCACCTGTGGCTGGCTAAGTACAGACCCTATTCCGATAATAATAAGGACTGTCCTGGCTCGAAGAACTTGAACTACAACAACAACAAGCGTATCTACCGCTATGCTGAGACGTTGCTCAACGCTGCAGAGTTGCTGATTGCCACTGGCGGCAGTTCTTCCGAGGCCCTTCAATACCTCAATGAGGTGCGCACCCGCGCAGGACTTACAGGATATGACAACTGCACCATAGAGAATATTCTCAATGAGCGCCACTTGGAGTTCTGCGGTGAAGGAAAGCGCTATTTCGACCTTGTCCGTACCGGATATGCAGCCTCTGTGCTCGTGCCCGACAATTACGGCTACCGTACCAACACGTGGAGCCCCAGCAAGAAACATATACCTCTGGCTCAGTCGGAACTTGACGCTGACCCCACTCTCGTACAGAATGCGTATTGATGACCGTTAAGGAGTGAAACACAGATAAACCATAAAGAAATAGTCATTATGAACAAGATATTCAACTATGCAGCAGGAATGATGATGGCCTGTCTGGCCTTCACGGCTTGCTCTCCCGATGAGTTTGAGGGCGCTGACCCCAATGGTATACCCACCATGGACGGCGTCGACTTCACCATGGATGTAGACCAGGAGGTGAACCAAGTGACCTTCCATTTCCCCGAGACCAAGGGGGTATATCCCATCTGGATTATCAACAATGCCACCTATTCTACCCTCAACGAGGTGGGATGGTCGAATACCGAGGCCGGCACTTATCCAGTAGAACTGAGATTGGGCAACCGCAACGGATTCAGCCAGCGTGGCATTACCAAGACCTTTACCTTCAACGAGACCAAGGTGAACTACACCAGCCTCTTCAACCGCATCAAGGACAAGGAGTGGCGCATCGACAACAAAGAAGTGGCACACTTGGCTTGTGGCCCATTAGGTGGTGATGGTACAGGATGGTGGTCGGCCGCTGCCGATGAAAAGAAAGATTTCGGTGTCTACGACGACCGTATCTCCTTCACTGTAGAGACCAACAAGGGTGGAGCCTTCACCTATAATCCTGGTCCCGACGGTATGACCTACGTCAACAAAGGTACCACCATGTGGGGTTCCGGTGACGCTGATTTCGATGCACCTACGAGTCAACAGACCACAGGTTGGCATTTCGAGCGTGGCAAGTGGACAGATGCCGAGGGCAAACTTATCGATGTCGACTATCTGGTGCTGGATGCCAACACACTGTTCCCCTATATCAGTGCGGACAGACAGTACAACGAGCCCCGTTTCCGTATTGAAACTCTCACAGCGTCCAAGATGGTGCTGATTTATGAGAATGAGCCCGATGGCATTTCCTGGCGTTTCATCCTCACAAGCAAGGCCGAGGAGAAGGGCTTCGAGGGCTTCGACGCCAACAGCGACTTCAACATGTGGAAGAACGCTCAGTACGCGATGTTCTTCTGGTATGCCCCAGGTTGGAACCAGATTGCAGACCCGGACTTCCAGGCCAATGGCAACGACTATACCGTGACGCTGACGGAGGCCACTACAGACCAGTGGCAGGCTCAGATGGCCTTCAAGACCACCAACATTTCTACCTCCGCAGCCCACAACTATGACTTCTCATGTATCCTCAATGCCAGCCAGGACCTCAAGGGGGCTACCGTGAAACTGGTGATGGATGGCGATGACAACGTCTTCTATTTCACCGACCGCATAGACCTCAAGGGTGGCGAGGACTATATCTTCTGGAAGAGCGACATGCCAGGTATCGACATGGAGCGTGTGAACCTCTTCTTCGACTTCGGTGGCAACAATGCCGGCACCAGCATCAATATCCGCAATATCGTCCTCAAGGACCATGCCAATGACGACGGCACCATCCTGCCAACCGATCCAACAGAACCGCAAGTCACATGGGTAGCTGTTGATTCTCCCGACAACCTCGGTAAGGAATTCAATACCAAGGGCGAGATGTCATTCTGGTGGGCAGATGCAGGCTGGAGCCAGATAGCCGACCCGCAGTTCTCCTACGCCGGTGGTGTCTATACCATCATTGCCAATTCCGCTACTGTGTCGGAATGGCAGGCACAGAACTCGATTCACAATGTGGCACTGCCCATCGAACCCGGTCAGTCCTACGATGTGAGAGCAAAGATTGTGTCGAGCGACAACCTCGGACGCTTCACCTTCAAGATTTGCGATGAGGGCAACGATGACAATACGTTGGTCTACAATGGAAGTCTCTCTCTGGAGGCTGGTGAGAATATCATCGAACTGGTAGACTTGAAGTGCAAACTCAGTGGTGAGGACTCTGGATTCAGCACAGCCAAACTGTTCATCGACCTCGGTGGTTGTCCTGCAGGTCTGGAAATCAACCTGAGCGATATCATTGTGCAGAAACACAGTGAAGGAGGTTCGACAGGTGGCGGTGATGTGAACTGGGACTGGACCGCTGGCAACAACCTGTGGAAGGCTGTGTATGACAGTCAACTGAAACCTGCATTCTGGTATGCTCCAGGATGGACACAGATTGCTGACCCTGACTTCTCCCAGAGTGGTGATGAGTACACTGTGACACTGCCGGCAGCCACTACCGACCAATGGATGGCACAGATGCACTTCGACACCAACATCTCGGCCAAGATGGGTGACAAGTACAATTTCTACTGCGTGCTGGAGTCCGACAACGACCATCCCGGCGTGACAGTGAAACTCACTCAGAATGGGGATGACAACAACTTCTTCTTCGCTCCGCGTGTACCGTTGCAGGCAGGTGAACCCTATGTGTTCAAGCAGGAAGGTGTGACGCTGCCATTAGCCGATGCCGCCGCCCTGAACTTGTTCTTCGACTTTGGCGGGAATGCCGCCGGGAATACCATCACCATCAGCAAGGTCTGTCTGGTGAAAGCCGAATAAACTGAAAACGAGAACTCCACCGCGGAACATGGAACCTGTAGAACTTCTATTTCCCCGCGGTGGGGTCTCAAAAAAATAAAAAACAATGCGACAGTTTTTCCTTTTGACAGCCTTGTTCTGTACGGCTGCTTTCGCCAGTTGCGGCGATAAAAATGATGACCAGAAAGGTGGAACGGAAGTGACCATCACCGTTCAACAGGAGGCTATCAATACTCCCGCTGAGGGTGGAACTTATACTGTCAATGTCTCCACCACAGGTAAGGAGTGGGGTGTGTATGCTGATGTGGAGTGGATAAAGGTCACAGCCAACTACTCGGAAACCAATTCGAAGAATGGGTCGGTGGCCGTGACGGTGGAAACCAATCCATTGACATCTGAGCGTGTCGGCAATGTGGTGCTGATGTCGGGTGCTGCCCGTAAGACGATTTCCGTGACCCAGGCCGCCGCTGCTGCTGCCGCCTATGATGCTCCAGATGGCTATTCCCTAGTCTGGCACGATGAGTTTGACAGCGGCAGTGAACTCAATGCCAATGACTGGACCCATGAGGTGCAGTCTCAGGGTTGGGTGAACAATGAGTTGCAGAACTATGTCAACCACAAGACGGCCTCGGGTGCGCTGGTCACCGAGGTCAGTGGCGGAAGCCTGAAGATTCATTGCTTAAAGGAGAATGGCAAGGTGTATTCCGGCCGTGTGTATGCCCATCTCAACAGTGGCTGGCAGTATGGCTATTTCGAGGCCCGCATCAAACTGCCTTCAGGTAAAGGTACCTGGCCTGCTTTCTGGATGATGCCGGTGAACAATAACTGGAACACCAATCCATGGCCGATGTGTGGTGAGATAGATATCATGGAGGAAGTGGGTGTCGTGCCCAACGAGGTGTCTTCTTCGTTGCACACCCAGGACTACAACCACACCAAGAATACTCAGAAGACCCATGCCATGGTGATTTCCGGTGCCGAAGGGTCTTTCCATACCTATGCTCTGGAGTGGACCGCTGATGCCATCACCACCTATGTGGACGGGATGGTGCAGTTGACGGCCACCAAGGCTCAGATGGGGTCAGGTCACAACCAGTGGCCGTTCCACTATGCCTTCTATCCCATTTTCAATCTCGCCTGGGGTGGTTCCTGGGGTGGTATGAATGGTGTGGACGAGTCCGCCCTGCCTGTCACCATGGAGATTGACTATATCCGCGTATTTCAGAAATAATTGTTGTTATACTATTTAATGTTTGGTTTTTAGGTGAAATATCAATTGTTTGTTTCAGGAGTCTTGGTACTGGCTTCGCTGGGCATCCACGCCCAGCAGCCAGCCTACCTTGACGAGCGTGTGCCCGTTGAGCAGCGCATCGACGATGCGCTAAGCCGCATGACGCTCAATGAGAAAATAGCAGTGATACATGCCCAAAGCAAGTTCTCCTCTCCCGGTGTAGGACGTTTGGGATTCCCGGATTTCTGGACCGACGACGGTCCTCATGGGGTTCGTCCCGATGTGTTGTGGGATGAGTGGGAACAGGCTGGACAGACCAACGACTCATGTGTGGCCTTCCCCGCCCTGACCTGTCTGGCTGCTACCTTCAATCCGCAGATGGCACGCCTCTATGGCGAGAGTTTAGGCGAGGAGGCACGATATCGTGGCAAGGATATGATACTCGGCCCAGGTGTGAACATGCTGCGCACGCCATTGTGTGGCCGCAATTTCGAATACTTGGGCGAGGACCCCTGGTTGGCCGGCCGTTTGGTGGTGCCTTATATCCAGGGGCTGCAGTCGAAGGGTGTTGCTGCTTGTGTGAAGCACTATGCCCTCAACAATGACGAGAACTACCGTCATCAAGTGAATGTGGTGGTCGATGACAGGGCATTGCATGAGATTTACCTGCCAGCCTTCAAGGCTGCGGTGACCGAAGCCGGCACATGGGGTATCATGGGAGCCTATAATCTTTATAACAACCAGCACAACTGCCATAACGAAATCATGCTCAACCGCATCCTCAAGGGTGACTGGGGTTTCGACGGTGTGGTGGTTTCCGACTGGGGTGGTACGCACAACACCGAAGAGGCCGTCACCAACGGCCTTGACATGGAGTTTGGCACCTGGACGGATGGACTCACCATGGGCAAGACCAATGCCTACGACCTTTACTATCTGGCAGATGCCTACAAGAAACTCATCCGCGAGGGGAAATTCACGGAGAAGGAGTTGAACGATAAGGTAAGACGCGTGTTGCGTTTGTTCTTCCGCACCACGATGAACAACCACCGGGGACAGGGTTTCCTTTGTTCCGAGAGTCATTATGAGGCTGCCCGGCGCATTGCCACCGACGGTATTGTGCTGTTGCAGAACAACGGCAGTGTGTTGCCTCTCCGCCTGGAGGGCAAGAAACGGGTGCTGGTGGTGGGCGAGAATGCCATCAAGATGATGACCGTAGGTGGTGGCAGTTCATCTCTGAAGGTACAACGCGAGGTGCTGCCTCTCGATGCCTTGGCAGCACGCTGTGCAGCCCAGGGGATTGTCTGCGACTATGCCCGTGGCTATGTGGGTGATACTGTGCAGAGTTACAATGGTGTGACCGTAGGCCGCAGTCTCGTGGAGAACCGCGATGCCGCCACACTGATGGCAGAAGCCGTGGAGAAAGCCCGTGAAGCCGACTATGTGGTGGTTTTTGGAGGACTCAACAAGAGTGATTTCCAAGACTGCGAGGGTCATGACCGCAAGGAATATGGCCTGCCCTATGGACAGGATGAACTGCTGACACGTCTGACAGCAGTCAATCCCAATGTTGTCTTCGTCTGTATCTCGGGCAATCCCGTTGCCATGCCATGGCGTGCCTCTGTTCCCGCCATCGTGCAGGGTTGGTATCTTGGTTCTGAGACGGGTGATGCCTTGGCCGACATTCTCCTCGGTGAGGTATGTCCTTCTGGAAAACTGCCATTCACATGGCCGGAAAAACTGGCCGATGTGCCTGCTCATAAGTTGAATGCCTTCCCTGGTGTGTGGCGCGATGACCATCAGGTGATAGATGAGGAATACCGTGAAGGTATCTTCATGGGTTACCGTGGCGTGGACAAGTACAAGACACGTCCTGCCTTCGCTTTCGGCCATGGTTTGAGTTACACCTCTTTTGAGTTGGGCAAGGCTGTTGCCGACAAGACTGAGATGACGGCCGATGGTGAACTGACTTTCACGGTGAAGGTGACCAACACCGGTAAGGTGGCAGGCGCTGAGGTCGTACAGTTGTACATCAGTGACAAGAAGTCCTCTCTTCCCCGTCCGAAGAAGGAACTGAAGGGTTTCAGCAAGGTCTATCTGCAACCGGGTGAGAGTCGTGATGTGAGCATCACTATCCGCCGCGATGCCCTTTCTTTCTATGATGACAGTAAAGGGGAGTGGGTGGCCGAGCCCGGTGATTTCGAGGCCTTGATAGGAAACGCCTCTGACCATCTCACATCGAAAGTAAAGTTCCGCCTGAAATAACTTTCAGACATCACGTACATGTTTAAATGAAAAAGCGCCTTTTGGGGCGCTTTTTTATGCTTTTCCTTAAGTCTTTGAGCAGCATTCAGAGTAATCAGAATACTCAGAATACTTCAAGAAGGTTTTACGTGGTTGAAAACATAGAAAAAAGAGATTAAGGGGATGGCAAATCCCCTTAATTGACTGATAAAACTCCAAATGGCCCTGTGGTGTTGGCGTGGTAACGCGTCAGTTTCTTCCCGTTATCACCGGCAGAGACAAATCCGTTGTTGTTGAGGTCATATTGCCGGTGGCACACCCCACACACGGCTTGTGAAGTGGTGGTGAGAGTCAGCGGCCGGCTTTTCATGGGAATGGCATTCGGGTCAAAACAGTTTGGACACTCGCGGTCGAAGGCATAGAATTTCGCCGGTATCTCCAAGGCGCTGTATCCCACGATAATCCCGTTGTTGTAACCCAAAATCAAGGTGCGGCGGTTGTCGATGGCATTCTGTATCTTGCTGCTGCTCACCCCCGCACTGTTGCTGAAGTCAAAATAGGTGGCTCCCGACCTTATGTTCCGCGTCACGGTGCAGAAGATGCCGGGAGCATTGGGATTCATAGCACTGGCCAAGGTGGCATCTTGGTGTATGCTGTTGTCGAAAACGAAGAAGCAGGTGTGGACGGTAAATTCGTTTTCCGCCTCACCGCATCCCGTCAACAACAGGCACAGCATCCATATCCATCCCCAAAAGCGACTCATGACAGAAGGTCTTTTTCGGCTTGTTCAACGCGGTCGAAACCAAACTCTCCCATGGTGCGTTCCATCAGCAGGGCAATGCGGTCGTTGCAAAGGTTGCCGATGCTGCCCTCATGGGTATGGTGGATATGTTTGTCGGCCACGAAGCGGCCCGCCTCGATGTCTAATCCCACCTTCTTGTATGCATCGCGGAATGGCATGCCGTTGGCAGCCAGGCGGTTGACTTCCTCCACCGAGAAAATCGGGTCGTAGAGCGGATTGTCGAGAATATGTTCGTTGACTTCCATCTGCCGGATAATATAGGCCGTCATCTGGAGACAGTCGCGCAGTTCCCCGAAAGCAGGCAGAAAGACCTCCTTGATAATCTGCAGGTCGCGGAAATAGCCGCTGGGCAGGTTGTTGACGATGAGGGTCACCTGCTGGGGCAGGGCTTGTATTTTGTTGCTCTTTGCGCGGATGAGTTCAAACACATCGGGATTCTTCTTATGCGGCATGATACTGCTGCCTGTGGTGCACTCCTTAGGCAGACGGACGAAGGAGAAGTTTTGGGAGTTGAAAAGACAGGCGTCAAACGCCAATTTGGCCAATGTGCCTGCTATGGTGGCCATGGCAAAGGCCACATTGCGCTCCATCTTGCCACGTCCCATCTGGGCATATACGACATTGTAGTCCATAGAGTCGAAGCCCAACAGACGGGTCGTCATCTCACGGTTGAGCGGGAATGATGAGCCATAGCCGGCGGCACTGCCCAACGGGTTGCGGTTGACCATGCGGTAGGCGGCCAAAAGGAAGAGCAGGTCGTCGGCCAAACTCTCAGCGTAGGCGCCAAACCATAGTCCGAACGAACTTGGCATGGCTACCTGCAAATGGGTGTAGCCCGGCATGAGCACATCCTTGTAGCGGTCGCTCTTGTTTATCAACTCTCCGAAGAGTGTACGCACGTCCTCGGCGATATCCTTCAGTTGTTGGCGCGTGAAGAGTTTCAGGTCGACGAGCACCTGGTCGTTGCGTGAACGGCCGCTGTGGATTTTCTTGCCCATCTCGCCTAACCGGCGGGTAAGCATCAGTTCCACTTGCGAGTGTACGTCCTCCACGCCCTCCTCGATGACAAACTCACCCCGCTGGCACAGCGCGTGGATGTCCTTGAGTTCAGCCAACAACAGCCGCAGTTCCTCGGCAGT
>CACXDY010000127.1 GCA_902766505.1 uncultured Prevotellaceae bacterium | reverse complement strand
ATGATATTCAAATGAAGCAGACCAACTACCACCTTTTCGACTTCATGGATTTCGACCCTGACCTCCAGCGGCCTGAAGCCCTGTGGAAAGCCTATGCACCCACCCGACTGGAAGAAAAGGACGGTGACATCCTCATCACCCTCCCTTTCCAACGGCAGAAGCACCAGGCAGACATGGAACCCGACAATGCTTGTCCCCGGCAAGAGCACACACTGACTGTGCGCGCCTATGAGGGCGGAATCCTGAGACTCTTTGTCAGCATGGTGGGTGACGACATGGTGGAGCACGATGACATGCTGGAGATGAATATCGCCCGACGTCCTTTGCATCTCCAAGACAACCGTCTGATGGATGACGAAGGACGATGCCGGGCTGTCGTGGACCTGGACACACCCGTCACCGACCATTGGAGTGACCTGCTGCCGCCACCACAACCAGCCCCCCGCATTGCCTTCTTCCCTGACGGTAACACCGGCCGTCCCATTGCGCTCAGCGACGACCATTTCTCACCGCCGCGCTACGATGCGCTGCCTATCGGCTATGTGACTGCCGATGGAAAAGCAGAGCGGGCCACCATCAGTTTTGAGTGTCAACCCAACGAATGTTTCGCCGGTACGGGAGAGCGATTCAGAAAGATGGACCTCAGCGGACAGACCTTCCAGTTGAAGAACCAGGACGGGCAGGGAGTGAACAACCGGCGGTGCTACAAAAACATCCCGTTTTTCCTGTCGAGCAGGATGTACGGCGTGTTCTACCACACCAGTGATTACTGCAAGTTATCGCTGGCCGACCATTCCACCCGCTCAGTGCAGATGATGAGCGACAGAGCCACACTCGACGTGTTCCTCATAGGTGGAGAGACACCCGGCGACATCCTTTATGGATACCGCCGCCTGACCGGTTTTCCGACGATGCCGCCCCTTTGGTCGTTTGGCATCTGGATGAGCCGCATGACCTATTTCTCTGCCGACGAGGTGGAAGATATCTGCGACCGTTTGCGGCGGGAGCACTATCCCTGCGACGTGATTCACCTCGACACGGGATGGTTCCGCAAGGACTGGCTCTGCGAATGGAAATTCAATCCGGAGCGTTTCCCCGACCCACAGGCATTTATCCATCACCTGGCAGAACGGGGATTCAAGGTGTCGCTGTGGCAGTTGCCCTATGTGGCACACGGAGCAGAACAGTTGAAAGAGGCCCAGGACAACCACTATATCGGCACGCTGCACAGCCAGCAGGCGGGAGAAGGCAGCAATTTCTCCGCACTCGACTATGCCGGCACCATCGACTTCACCTACCCCAAAGCCCAAGAGTGGTACCAGTCGCTGCTGCGCGACCTGCTGAAGATGGGAGTGAAATGCATCAAGACCGATTTCGGCGAAAACATCCACATGGATGCCACCTACCACGCCATGGCGCCAGAACGTCTCAACAACCTTTATGCCCTGCTCTATCAGCGGGCAGCCTATGAGGTGACCCGTGAGGTGACCGGCGACGGCATCATCTGGGCCCGTGCGGCATGGGCCGGATGTCAGCGCTACCCCGTCCACTGGGGAGGCGACAGTGCGAGTTCCTGGGACGGCATGGCAGGCTCCCTCAAGGGCGGCTTGCACTTGGGCCTCAGCGGATTTGCCTTCTGGAGCCATGATGTGCCCGGATTCCATTCCATACCCGATTTCATGAACAGTCCCATCGACCCGAAAATCTACCTGAGATGGACCCAATTCGGAGTATTCACCTCGCACATGCGCTATCACGGCACCTGCAAGCGCGAGCCATGGCATTACCCCGACATTGCCGGCACCGTGAGGAAATGGTGGCAACTGCGCTACCATCTCATGCCATATATCATGGAACAGGCCGAGAAAGCCTGCCGCAACGGCATGCCCATGGTTCAGGCACTGTTGTTGAGACACCCCGACGACCGTCAATGCTGGCATATAGACGACGAATACTATTTCGGCGATGAATTCCTGGTATGTCCTGTGATGAGCAGTGACAACCGCCGCGACATCTATCTGCCCGACGGGTTGTGGGTGAACTTCTTCACGGGCGAACGGTTGAAGGGCGGCCGGTGGTACTACGGTGTGGAGACACCGCTGGAACAGATGCCCGTCTACGTGCGTCCGGCAGCCATGATAAAAATCTATCCCCACGACGTGGACAGCACCGACGACATTGACTTCGGCCAATGTGTCTGGTGGCAAATCACAAGAACTTACAAAGGTTATCAGTTATGAGTACACATCACATGCAGAGTCTCGACTGGCTCATTCTCATTATCTATTTCGCCATCCTCATCGCCATTGGTGTGTGGGCAAGCATGAAACGCCGCAAGGAGAGCAGTCTGTTTCTCGCCGAGCGGTCGCTGCGCTGGCACCATATCGGTTTCTCGATGTGGGGAACCAACGTGGGTCCCTCGATGCTCATCGCCAGTGCCAGTGCCGGATTCACCACAGGCATCGTGTCGGGCAATTATGCATGGTATGCGTTTGTGTTCATAGCCCTCTTGGCCTTTGTGTTCGCTCCCCGGTATTTAGGCTCCGGCATCCAGACACTGCCAGAGTTTATGGGACTGCGTTTCGGACAGTCCACCCGGAATATTCTGGCATGGTACACCATTGTCACCATCATCATTTCATGGCTGGCCCTCACGCTCTTCGCGGGCGGCATACTCATCCGTCAGGTGTTTGAGATTCCCATGTGGTTGTCGGCACTCATTCTGCTCATCATCTCGGCCTTCTTCACCATGTTGGGCGGACTGAAAGCCGTGGCCTATACCAATGTATACCAGATGCTTCTGCTCATCTTTGTATCGGCCACCCTGACCATCGTGGGACTGTCACACGTGGGTGGAGTGTCGGCTTTGGTGGACAAGGTGCCGGCAGACTACTGGGTGCTGTTCAAGCCCAACAGCGACGAGGCGTTCCCCTGGCTGCCCATCGTCCTCGGCTATCCTGTCATGGGTGTCTGGTTCTGGTGCACCGACCAGTCGATGGTGCAACCAGTCCTGGCCGCCCGCGACCTCCGCGAGGGGCAGTTGGGCACCAACTTCACCGGATGGCTCAAAATTCTGGATGTGCCCCTTTACATCCTGCCGGGTGTCATCTGTTTCGCCTTGTTCCCCAATTTGGAGAACCCTGACGAGGCTTATCTCACCATGGTGGAGAATCTCTTCCCCATTGGTATGGTGGGACTCGTATTCGCCGTACTTACAGCCTGTCTGGTCTCCACCATCGGGTCGGCGCTCAATGCTCTTAGCACGGTGTTCACCATCGACATCTATGTCAAGAAATTCAAGCCCGAAGCCTCGCAGAGCCACATCAACCACGTGGGGCGCATCGTCACCGTGATAGGAGCAGCCATCGCCATCGTGCTCACCGTGGCCATCGACAGCATCAAGGAACTCAACCTCTTCAACGTGTTCCAGTCGGTGCTCAGTTTCATCGCACCTCCGATGACTGCCGTGTTCCTGCTCGGCGTGTTCTGGAAGCGCACCACCACACTGGCTGCCAACCTTGCCCTGACAGCGGGAACGGTCTTCTGTCTTACCGTGGGAGTCCTCTATCTCTGGGGCCCCCAATCTTCGCTCTGGCCCCACTTCATGATGCTGTCATTCTGTCTCTGCGCATTGCTTATCCTCATGATGGTTGTCGTGTCATTGCTCGACCGCAAGGGCGAGCGTCATGCCATCCCCACCCCAGTACGCGGCCATCTCTCCAAACGGGTGGCCATCCTATGGACGGCTCTTGCCCTCGTCATGATAGGTCTTTATATCTTCTTCAATTAAGTCTGACGCCCGTCTCACCATGACCACCAAAGAACTATCCTTCAACGACTTGCATATCGCAGAAAGCGATGTATGGCGGCAGATGGGCTATGGTGAGACCATCCCCGACCGACGTGTGACAGACACCACACGGCAAATCATGGACGAGACAGCCCAGGTGGTCAAACCGCTTTTCGGCTATCGGGTGTTGAAAGGTGAGGTAGAAGGCCGCCTCCTGCGTGTGGCGGACAAAGAACTACAGGTCGGGAGGACCATCGCCACCCAACTGGTCAAGGCCGAGGCATTTGCGTTGTTTGTAGCCACGGCGGGCAGGGAGTTTGAGACGTATCAACAAGAGGTGGCTGCAAGGGGAGACATATTAGAGGCCTTTATCACCGATGCGGTAGGCAGCCTGGTGGCAGAGCATTGTGCCGACCAGATGGAAACACACCTACAGGCATCCATCGACAAATTGGGATGGCGGCATACCAACCGGTTCTCACCAGGTTATTGCCACTGGCCTGTCAGCGACCAGCAGGCTCTGTTCTGTCTATTAGGGAGCGCCCCCTGTGGGGTGACGCTGCACGAAAGCAGCCTGATGACACCCATCAAATCCGTCAGCGGTGTCATAGGTCTGGGTACACACGTGGAGCATGAAGACTACGCCTGCGCTTTCTGCAATAAAACTGACTGTACGCTCAGAAAGCGCTAAGTTCACTGCGCCATCAACGCCTTGGCCAAGGCGACGGCCGAGTTGGCATTGTCGCTATAGCCATCGGCACCAATCTCGTCGGCAAACCGCTGTGAGACAGGAGCACCGCCAATCATGATTTTCACTTGACGGCGCAGGCCGGCTTTCTCCAAAGCATCGATGACTTCCCTCATATACCCCATCGTGGTGGTGAGCAGGGCACTCATGCACAGAATGTCGGGACGATGGCGCCGCACTTCCTCCACAAACGTGTCGGCCGACACATCGATACCAACATTCACCACTTCGAAACCGCAGCCTTCCAACATAGAGGCCACCAAATTCTTGCCGATATCGTGAAGGTCGCCTTTCACCGTACCAATCACCACACGACCCATCGCCGGAGCATTGCCACCCGACATCACGGGAGCCAGTTGGTTCATCGCCGCCTTCATGGCGCGGCCGGCCAACAACAGTTGCGGCACAAAAGCCTTGCCTTCCTCAAAAGCCTGGCCGAGGTCTCCCATGGCGCGTATCATCTCGCCATTGATGAGCGACTGAGGGTCTGCCCCTTCGCGGAGAGCGGTGCGGACGGATTCCACGGCAGCGCTCTCATCACCCTGATAAACAGCCGTATACAAAGGATGGTCGGCAGGTGCGTCAGATTCACCCTCATCAGAAGAAACGGTAGTGACAGAAGAGGCCGGTGCTTGAGGCTGACTCTTCACGGGCTGAAAGGGAGAGAGGAAAAGTCCGGGAGCAGGCTGCACCAAATGGGCGAAAGCGGCAATAAAAGAATCGGTCGTTCCGCAACAACCACCCAAAATGTTCAACCGATGGTGGTCGAGCAATGGCCACACATCGGCCTGCAAGTCATCGGGAGTCAAGGAATAAGAACCGCCAGCATCGGGCATGCCGGCATTGGGATAGAGCGACACACGGCGTCCATAGCGGCTGCCCAGTGTCTCTATCAAGGGAATCATTACTTTCACATCGGTGAGGCAGTTGATACCCACCGAGAAGATATCACTCAAATCCAACGAGTCGAGGAAGTCGAGGATAGACTGCCCGAGCATGTTTTTCCCATCAGGTGTGGAGATAGAGAAACTCAACATGATGGGGAGCCGGCGGCCTTTCCGCTCCATCGCCCTGCGGCAGGCATCAAGCGCAGCGAGAGCGTTCCGGGTGTCAAAGATGGTCTCAATGAGAATAGCGTCGACACCGCCGTCGAGCAGGGCGTCCATCTGTTCCTCGTAGGCATCCTCCAACTCATCGATGCGTAGCGGCAGACTGTTGCCGGTGGCAAACGAGGAGATACGACTTGTAGGCCCTACGGAGCCGACGACATAGCGTGGAGCCTCGGGGGTGGAAAACCGTTGCGCCATCTCCGTGGCGATGCGGCAGGCAGCCAAGTTGATTTCACGGCAGTAGGCGGCCAGTCCGTAATCCCCCATCGACACGCGCTGGGCATTGAAGGTGTTGGTCTCGATGAGGGTTGCCCCGGCGGCCAGATATTTTTGGTGGATGTCGGCCACCACGTCAGGCCTCGTGACGGACAGCAGGTCGTTGCACCCTTTCAGCGGAGTGAGGTGACTTGCGAACTGTTCGCCACGGAAATCCTGCTCCTTCAAGCCATAGCGCTGAATCATCGTGCCCATGCCACCGTCGAGCACCAAAACCCTCTGTGCTGAAAGGGTTTCCAGGGATGGACGGGCAACGGACTGCACCCTGACAACCTCATCGTTCTTGACGGCAGGTGCCGACACCTGATATTCCTCCACGATGCGCAGGGCTTGTTCCACCTCGCGCTCATGATGGAAGTCCATCTCGATGTGTACGCCCTTGCCACCGATATGGTCGAGCAGCGGCCGCAACTCGTCGAGGGTGACCCAACAGGCCATCACGCTCTTGCCGGCCTCCAGAATCTGACGGTATAAGCCATACCATTTGGGTGAGCCTCCCTGAGGCTGTCCCACCCCAGGGGTCCACTGAATGGCATCCAACTCCTCTATCTCAAGAAGGGCAGGCAAATGATGCATGGCTCCCACCCCATCGAGATGATAGAGCGTATAGTCGATGCGTCGGCACTGTTCGGCAATAAATGGTTGCACGAAACGGCGGTAGTCGTCGGTGCTGATCATCGTCGATATGTCGCTCTGCAGTTTGGTCACCTTGCCGGGAGCCCATAACGAGAAATAGCAGAAGGCCATCTCGTCGCCCTCCCGGATGATGTCATAGAGTTCGTCGAAGACCTGGAAATAGATATCGTTGATTTGCTGCATCTGATGCTCCAGCACCTCGGGTTGCATGACGGTGTCGAGCAGCACTTGGTTGGTGCCCTTCAAGGCGGCCAGCACATCGAGGCCCTCCATCAAGTCAGGCATTCCAACGTAATAATGCCCTTGGGACAGCCGTTTGCACTCTTTCAACAACTCTTTGTGCAGCAGCCAGTTGGGATGTTGCCTATCCCATTTTATGTCGTCTTTGAAATGAGGGTCAGGATGAATCCAAATGGTATCCTCTGCCCCCTCGAAAACACCACCGAGAATAGCAGCCAACGAACCAGGACCAAGTTGGGTGTTGGCTACAGGCAACATATCGGCCATCAGGGAACTGTGTGCCACATACCAGTCTAAAAAGCGTGCCCGCCATTGCGGGTCGAACCATTTCTGCCGGTTATCTTTAGGAGGAGGAGGGGCAGGTATGTCGGCATGGGGCACCACGTCCTGCTGGAAATGCTCCCACATGTTCAGGACAAGACCCTCATGACGCCACCAGCGCAGATAGTGCGCTTTGGTGTCCTCCATATTCTGTTTCCAGGTGTGCATGTTTTCAAATAGTTTGTTGTCGGTGTGCAAACTTACGGAATTCCATCGAAAAAAACAACTCACACAGACTATTTTGACAACAAAATGGCTAAAATCTTGAAATATAGGCAAAAAACGATGGTTTTCGGCAACAAATCGGGATAAAAATCCGTCTATTTCGACAAATTTTAGTAATTTTGCCGATTGAATGGATTTCAAACCGATGAAAAGAACGTCACTGTCACTATGGCTGTTGCTGATTTGCATGATGGCAGCCGCAGCCCCCATCACCCAAAAGAAGGCTCAGGTGAAAGCCGCAGAATTTGCTCGAAACCGCTTCGCTCCTCAAGGCGTTGTGGCCCGTTTGGCACATACCGTGAAGGATGCCGAGGGCGACAAAGCCTTTTATGTGTTCAATATTGGACGAAAGCAGGGGTTCGTGATGGTAGCCGGCAATGATGCCTCCGATGATATTATCGGTTACAGTGACAATGGCGAGTTTGACTACGAGAAAATGCCCGACAACATGCGTGCATGGCTATCCATGCTCGGCGAAGAGATGACGGTCACGAAAAGAGCACCATCGAACAGGAGTCCGCAAGGGTCGTTCCACCCCACCACGGTGGTGGAGCCCCTCATCACCTCCATCTGGGGACAATGGGAACCATTCAATAAATTCTGTCCTGAACTTGGAGGAGAACTCTGCCCCACGGGTTGTACCGCCACGGCCATGGCACAGGTGATGCGCTACTATGGATATCCCACCGAGGCGTGTCAGCCTATTCCCGGCTATACCACCACCTCCAACAAAATCAAGATGCCGGCGCTCGAGGCAACCACCTTCGACTGGGAACTCATGCCCGATGAACTGACAGCAGAGACATCGGAAGAGAGTATCAACGAGGTGGCCAAACTCATGCTCTACTGCGGTCAAGCCACCGACATGAACTACAACAGCACCGGCTCCGGAGCCTATACCTACAAGATACCTGAGCGGTTGCCCAAATATTTTGGATATGCCTCAACCATGCACTATCTCTACAGGGAGAGTTATGACGAGGCAGCATGGGACAGTTTGCTCGTGCGTGAACTTGTCAACCAGCGTCCGGTCATCTATACGGCCTACACCAATCTGGGACAGGGACATACATTCATCTGTGACGGATACGACGGCGACGGACTCTACCACATCAACTGGGGATGGGTAGGTGTCGGCAACGGCTATTTCCGCATCTCCATGGCTCATCCCAAGGACGAGAATCTCAACCCTCATGTCAAGAACTACCACTTGAGCATGAACCAGACGGCCCTGGTAGGTCTCCAACCATCGGGCAGGGACACCTATGTGGCACCGAAGGAATATTTCCGCGCCTACAGCCGTCCCAGTCTGAAGGAAGGACGTTCCTACACGCGCACGGCGACCAACAAGCCGTTCCCCGCCATCACCCTCAAACAGTCGATGACCAACACCACGGAGGTACGCAAGAATCTCTATCACGGCCTCGGCCTATACAATGTCCAGGGCGAACTCGTCACCGTGCTGTGGCAAAGCCTTACGGCTCTGAAAGCCGGCGAGACGAGTACCTTCGAAGCCACTGCCATGACCATCGGTGCAGATGTCGCCAACGGCCATTACACCATACGGCCTATCTACAAGCAGAACTCCTCGTCGGGATGGCGATGGATGGGCGGTGCCGACAAGAACTACGTCGAGGTGGACATCGAAGATACGGAGATGGCCCTGACCCCTGTGCCGAAAGCAGACTTCGTGACCAACAAGGTGGATATGGACGGAGCCTACCTCCGCATCAATTTCGACAACAACGACGAGGAATTCTTCGGTCCTATCTATGTGCGCAAACTCAACACCGAGACCGACCAGCAGGAGTTGGTGGCTTCGGACAACCTGTCGTTTGACCCCAACACCAACAGCACGTTGGAGATTTATATCGACGAGAACCAGAGTCTTGACCTGAACAACGACATTTTCTTCCTCTCCGT
>CACXDY010000126.1 GCA_902766505.1 uncultured Prevotellaceae bacterium | reverse complement strand
GTCCTCGTCGGGCGAGAAACACTCGATGGCCGAGGCGGTGCATTGCCAGAACATGGAGTTGGCGGTGTTCCATCCCGTGCCAAACTGAAATTGCTGGAGATTGGCGAAACGGAGGTCATTGCCGTCGATGTTGACGATGTCGAAGAGCAGTCCGGCCGCCCACGACCCGATACTGCCGCTGAATCCCAACGACTCCTCGCCCTCGCATTGTACGAAGGCATTGGGCCCCGCGGCACCGAAACCGGCGGAGAAATCGTGGATGCCCTGTCGCGACACGCACCGCTGAAATAGTGTCTGCTGTCCGCGCGTCGTGAAAGTGCAGCGGCGCCATCCGCCCCGTTCCGAGACGGGCTCATGGCTGATGCAGTCTTCTATGGTGATGCGGCTGGTGTGGCGCTGCAAGTTGACGGCCGAGCCGGCCAGATGGCGGAAGTCCACCCGCCGCACCCAGCAGTCGCGGGCATGGTTGATGTGGATGCCGTCCCAGCAGTGGTCCTCGTCGCATGGGTTCCAGTCGTTGACGGCTGCTTCCAGTGTCAGGTTCTCCACGCCGCATTCGCGCAGTTCGCCTGAATGTTGGGCACGGAGGATATAGCCCCCTCCAAATTCCTCGGAGAGGGTGGTGGTGATGGGCGCATCGATGGTGATGCGGCTCCCGTCGACAGCCGTCACCGTGCGGTCCCACGTGATGTCGAGGTCGGTGGGTTTCCATCCCGTATAGTCCAGTCCGCCGCCGAAGTCATACATCCCGAGGTGGTCTATCCATTCACGGGTGCAGGGACGCACGATGTGGATGCGGTCGCCGGAGTGGAGTGGGGCGGTGCTGCCTTTGATGGTCAACTGTGTGCTGCCGGCCGTCACTTTTCCGACCACGCGCAGCGTGTCGCCGGCGAGAGTTTTGTCCTGTTGCCCCTCGATGTAGATGATGGCTCCGCGGTCGAAGCCCCGCTTCTTGAGAATGGTCTTTTCCTTGCCCATTCCTCTCAACACGATGCCCGAGGCCGGGATACGCAGGGCTTGGTCGAGGTGAAAGGTTCCCTCGCCCAACAGCACCGCACCGCGCATCCCCGTGGCGTCGGCTTTCTGTGTGGCCACCTTGTCGATAGCCTGTTGCACGATGTCGGAGCAGTCGCCTTCCTGGGCGGCTACCGAGATGACGGCCTGTACATCGGGTATCGCCTGTTCCGAAGCGTGATACCCGCAGGTGGAGTAATCCATCGGGACATACAGTTCCTTTTTGGGCTTTTTCTGTGGATAGACACAGAGCGCCACGCAGAGGGAGGCGAACAGCAGCAGATATTTGGTTGGATTCATAAGATTCTTTTTTTTTAAGACGTTTTTTCACCCTTTTTGTAATATATAACCGCTTTTATGTCAAAATAGTTTGGCCTGTGGCTTTTTTTTCGTAAGTTTGCAAAAATTTTCCTTGCGATACCTTTTGGCCTTAATATCACCATTATCGCTACTAAACAAATTACAATACCTAATAAAGCATTCGTATGAATAAAAAAATTCTATGGGGGCTGCTGTTGGCAGTCTGTTTTGTGTTGCCGGCCAAGGCACAACGAAACATGGACCTGCTCAATCGTGGCTTAGTGGCTGTGAATCAGTCCAATGGGGTATTCCTCAGTTGGAGACGACTCGGCGAGGAGTACTACGATGTCACCTACAACGTCTATCGTAACGGCACGAAACTCAACGACACTCCGCTCGATGTCACCAACTATGTGGATGCCAGTGGAGGCATCGATAATACCTACACCGTGAAGGCGGTGGTTCGGGGCACCGAACAGGATGCCAGCGTTGCCGTGAAACCATGGACTGGCAGCAGCTATGGAGGCAATTGGTCGGGGTATATTGACATCAGCCTGTCGCCTGTCTATGACCGTAACAATAATGATGTGTCTTCAAACTATGAACCCAATGATGCTGAGATGGCCGATTTGGATGGCGATGGGGAAATGGAAATCATCATTAAGCGGCTCAACACATATGATGTAGGGAATCAATATCCCAAAAACTCCACACAGTTCGTGGTCTTCGATGCCTATGACGTGAATTGGCAATCGGGATCTGCTACGCTGATGTGGCGCATTGATTGTGGGCCCAATATGGTGTGCTTAAACTCAACTGAAATCAATCTCATAGCTTTCGATTGGGACGAGGATGGAAAGGCTGAGGTGGTATTGCGTGGTGCCGACAATATGATTGTGTATTACAATGGACTCACCAATTCACAGATGATCGGTGTGGCAGGTGCCAACTACCGTGCCGATAGTTATGGAACGGATATGCAATACGCGTGGGTGTGTGATGGACCTGAATACCTGATTTATATGAATGGACAGACCGGAAAACCCTATCAGGTGATGGAGTATCCCCTCAAGAGACTGGAGGAGGGCGAGACCAGCCTCGATGCGGCCTGGGGCGATAACTATGGTCACCGTTCAACGAAGCATTTTTTCGGTGCACCATGCTTGGATGGACACAAACCCAGCATTTTCCTGGCAAGAGGTATCTACACGAGGCACAAGATGATAGCCTATGATGTCAACAAAGATCATACCCTCACCGTTCGTTGGACATGGAACTGCAATTCCCCGGGCAGCGTCTATTACGGACAGGGCAACCACAACTATATCGTGGCTGATGTGGACTGGGATGGCCGTGATGAGATTATCTATGGCTCGATGGTCATTGATGACAATGGAGAGGGACTGTCGTCTACCGGATTGGGACATGGCGATGCCATCCACTGCTCCGACTTCAACCCCTATATTCATGGTCAGCAAGTCTTCGCCTGCAACGAGGATAAACCATTTATGAACTACCGTGATGCCACCACCAGCAAGATTTATTACCGCGTGGCGGGCTCTGGCGATGACGGAAGGGGCATCATGGCCAATTTCTCCAATTCCTATCCTGGTTCACTCGGCACTTCTGTCTCTACGGATGTCATCTCCTCGGTGACCAATGATGTGGTTTTTCCTGCACCTGCCTATACGGATAAAGTCGTCTTTGGCGGTGCTCAACTCAATTTCCGCATCTATTGGGACGGCGACCTGTGCTCTGAGATGTTGAACAGTCCGGGTACCCAAGCCCGTGATGCGATGATCTTAGACCAAGACAATGGCCGTATCTTCCAGTCAACTGACTGCAATATGATCAACGGTAGCAAGAACAATCCTTGTTTCCAGGGAGATATCATTGGTGACTGGCGCGAGGAAATCCTGCTGCGAAGTGGGCAGAAACTTCGTCTCTATACATCGGCCATCCCCACCCAATACTCCCTTCCCACTTTGTGGCACGACCACCAGTACCGCCAGGCCATGGGATGGCAGATGATGGCCTACAACCAGCCGCCCCATACCAGCTACTTCGTCGGTGAACTGGAGGGCATCACCGTGGCACCGCCGCCACTCACCAACCGCGGACGTCAGGTGATTGCCTCAGGCGCTACCATCAACGCCTCCAACAACGGTCTGCATCTGCTCCACAACGAGTATGCCAACACCACCCTCAATGTGAGCGAGGGCGCCCAACCCTATATCCTGACCATCAACGTGCCCACATGGGTAAAGGGCACCAACAGCACATCGACCACCAACCCCGTCATCAAAACCACCACCTACACCTGTGACCTCAACGGCGGCGGACTGGCCGGCGATATGCGCCTCGTCAAGCAGGGCGACGGCATCCTCAACATGGCCAGTGCCACCCACACCTATACGGGCGAGACTACCATCTGGGGCGGAACTGTCAATTTCGACGGCACGATGAGCCAGAGTCCAGTGACCCTGAAACGCCTCACCACGCTCAACTCCGATGGCGGAACCTTCGCCAACAGCCTTTCCATGGAATATGGCGCCACCCTCAACATCGGTGGTCCCACTGCCGGCAAACTCAGTACGGTGACAGCAGGAGAAGTCAACTTGGGATTCGGCTCGCGCATCGTAGTCGATATCAAGGGCATGGGCGACGACGAGCACGACTGGCTCAATGCCGACGTGCTCAATGTGGATGATTCCAAGGTGGGTGTCGACGCATGGGAAAACTACGGACCGCAATACATCACCCCGGTTGTCGAGGTGCGTTTCTCGGGCGCCATCCAGCAGGGATTCTATCCCATCGGCAACGTCGGGACCGTCAATGGCGACATCAGCCAGGTGGTGGTCGAGAGTGCCGCCGGTTCCAACGGCCTGTCGTTGGTCGTTCAGGATGGCCAAATCGGCATCCAGACCGATGCCGTCCCCGAGGCAGTAGAACCCACCATCGCCCTCGTCGGCATGACACCGCACGACCTCAGCAGCCTCTATCCCGAACTGCCCGCCAGCAAGTTTAGTTATCTGCCTGTCGTCGGCATCACCGCCCACAACACCAATGGCCATGCTCCCACCATCTCGGGCACCTTCACCGACCTCGAGGGCAATGTCACCGATTTGGGCACGGCAGGGTCGACAACTTACTTTACCGAGGACTACACCACGGCAACGAACGCCGACGACTGGGAAACCTCTTGCACCAAAACCCTTGAGGAGGGAAGTGCCGACTATGGCAACTACATCCGCCTCTATTCTGACAACCAGGGAGGCAACCGCAGAAACTACAAATATTTCTATACAGGTCAGAATTTCTATGGCGATGCCAAAACCTACACCATAGAGTTTGATGCCCAGTTCCACCGGAGCAATACGGCCAACGTCAATGAGTTGGTGCTGTTTGGAGAGGGCGCCACCCTGCCGCGCTATGTCTACGACTATTTCTCCTCTGCCTCCGACAATTTCCTCTTCCGAATGACGGGAGGCAACAACAACAAGACCTATGCGGTGGACGGCTCTTCCGCCACTGCCGAAATCGGCGACAGTTGGTGCCACTACACCATCGAGGTCAACCGCGAGACGCGTCAGGTCAACTATTCTGTCAAGAAGGGCAGCACTGTGATGCTCTCCGGCAGCTATGAGGCCAACGCCAATGCCAGCATGGAGGTGCAGGGTATCGGCATCGTGCTGGGCAGGTCCTTTTCCTATGCCCTCGTCGACAATTTCTCCATCTACTCGTCCGTATCCCTCGACACCTATGCCTTCGAAAAGCCCGGAACGCTCTCCATTCAGGCTGCGGTCGACGGATGTAACCCGGCAACGGCCACCTACACGGTGGAGAAACCTTATGTCGCCCTCTACGAGAGTCCCGACTACAACACCATCGCTGCCTCAGAAGCCACTGAAAAACTGGGCAATATGTGGTATTGGAACGAGGAAAACAGCCATGTCGATGTGCGCGATTGGGTCAGGTTCGCCAACTGGAACAAGAACCTCACCTATACCTTCGCCATCAACAGCGTGAACAGCAGTTCCGAGCGTATCTATGTGGATAAGGACCGCCGGTTGTGGGTCGACTACACCAACAGTGCGCAGAACCTGCATCTCGTGGAGACCTTCGGTGTGGGTATGTCGGGAGGTGCCACCTTCCATGCCGCCAATCTCGGCGACGAGAACACCATCCTCTACCTCCGCTATGACTTCAGTCTGGGCAATGCGCCCAACATCTTCGAGCAGTGCATCCAGGGCAATGCCGACGGCACCTTCACCTATGGCAAATACGAGGGAGCCTTGCAGAAGTTTGCCGCCTATGTGCCCCTCCATCCCATCTGGGGTGATATCAATCACGACGGCACCGTGTCAGTATCAGATGTGATGGCACTGGTCGACTGGGTACTCGGTCAGGAGATAGAGACCCTCCCCAAGGCGGAAGCCGACCTGAACGTCGACGGCAGCGTCTCAGTAGCCGATGTCATGATGCTCGTCGACTACCTCCTACTGCATTAATCCATAAGTGAAATATCAAAAAAGAGGGTTTGCCCAAAAAGGCATTCCCTCTTTTTTAGGTTTGATGAATGAAAAAGGCTATGAGTAGCAACTCCCCTCCCATTCGAGCCTAAAAAAAATCCTGTCAATGCGACAGGACTTTTTTTCTTCCGTTCACGATATAAACACCCTTCGTCGTCGGTGCCCCATCGAGGCGCACCCCTTGTATGGTGTAAATCTGATGGTCCTGACGGGCTGGCCGTTCAATCGTGTTGACCCCCGATTCCGAAGGCCGTGGATAAATCTCGTTGATACCCTCCAATGCATAAACGCCGAATACGGTCAGGTTTTTGCGGTCGACGATGGTCATGCTGCCCTTCGTGCCGTTCTGGCTCCTGTAGTTCGTGTCCCAGGTCATGGGCACCATACCACCCAATTCCTTGCACAACCGGTGCAACTCGCGGTAATGGGTTTTGATGGACGCATTATGCTTCTCCTGACTCTCGTTGGGCAGACTGGACAGGTCGCGCCAGTTGGCACCAAACTCGCCGATGACCACCGGGAAACCCTTGTCCACGAAGTTGGTCTTCATCAGTTCCAACTGGTTCTTCATGTCCTCTTCCTCGCCCCATGTGGCATTGTGGGACGAACCGCTCAGGTGGTTGCCCTTGCCCCAGTAGTAGAACACCTTGCCCCACGACTCGTCGTTCTCCATCCCCCAGAACTGCCAGGGGTTGTAGAAATGCACCTCGATGGCTAACTTTCCTTCCACCACGTCGGTGGGCATCTTGCCCGCCATGAAATTGCACGTATGGTAGATGTTCGTCGACGGACCCTGCACCACGAGCACCCGCCGGGTGTTGTTCCCACCTGTGGCACGCACGGCATCCACGAAAGCCTGGTTATACTGAATGAGGTTGTTGGTGGCCGCCTGGTTCTCTGCCGGTGGCTCGTTCAGCCCGGCGAAGAGCAGATGCTCGTCGTAGTCCTTGAAAGCATTGGCTATCTGCGTCCACAGCGTGGCGAGAATCCCCTTGTAATGGGCGATGACGGCCGGGTCCGAGTTCTGCATCTGCTCGTCTATCCACCCGCCGTCCCAGTGGTCATTGAGCACCACATACAGACCGTCGTTGATGCAGTAGTCCACCACCTCCTTCACCCTGGCCATCCAGGCCGCGTCGATGGTGTAGGTAGCCGCGTCCGAGATATGTCCGAAGGCCCAGGCGCAGGGGATGCGCACGCTCTTGAATCCGAGGCTTTTCACGTAGTCGATGATTTCCTGTGTGGTCTTTGTGTCCTGCCATCCCGTTTCCGCGGCCAGTCCACCCTTGTTGTTCCACAGGGCGGCCCCCGTCCAACTTGTCACCGCCTCCATCGTGTTGCCCAGGTTCCATCCTGGCGCCATGTCATTCACAATCTCCATCGCCGAACGGTCCAGTCCGTCCTGCGCCCTTGTGGCAGTCCCCATCATCAGCAGACACGCCATGAGAATTGCCCGTAAACCTTTGTTCTTCATAACAGATATTATACTTTGGCTGTTTATAGTGATGATTCCAATACAAAACACAAAATTACGAATTTTCGAGAACATATCCCCTTTATTCACAAAAAAACTCCGCTTTTTAAGGTTTGCGGGTATTGCGTAGGGTGGGGGAATGTCCAATTTTTTGCTTTTCGCCGAGCAAAGAATTTTTTTAAAAGGTAAATCGATTTTTTGCAGAAAACTGTGCCTCTTTTTACGGGAAAAGTATTTTTTTTGTAAAATAATCTAAAACATGATGTAATACTATAATATCTTATGCCTACTAACAAGAATGCTGCTATACGTTACCAAGCCCTCGACAAATGTTTCAGAGACCTTCGTCATCGGTATTGCCGTCTACCGCATAGCGGCCGATGAGGGCTTCATCATTGATGGCGATTTCGCCTACTTCAAACGTGTCGTCGACAGTATGAACTTGCCAATTGACGACATCCCCCTCAAGGCCGACACTCTGCAGCAGACTGTCAAAGGCGTATATGCCAAATCCTTCCTCGACTGGAAGAGCGACGGAATGACAGGACGCCGCCTAAGTGAATACAATGACATCCACAACATCGCCCAAATCTTCTCCCAGATTTTGGCAGATAACAGACCGAAAAGGTGATATTTGATAAAATTGTAAATTTCGGAAAAACAACGAACAACAGAGTGTAGAATATGGCAACCTGGACTAAAATACAACGACCAACAGAAGATGGGCGCATCGTTTCGATGCAAGCCCCTGTAATTGTTTCAGCAAGCAGAAGCACGGATATTCCGGCATTCTACTCTGATTGGTTCTTTCATCGATTGCAGAAGGGCTATTCTGCTTGGACCAATCCTTTCAATGGCGTAAAATCATATGTGTCGTATGAGAACACACGCTTCATTGTATTCTGGTCGAAGAACCCGCGTCCTTTGCTCCCATATCTGCAGATTTTAAAGGACCGTAACATCAAGTGCTACGTACAATACTCGTTGAATGACTATGAGCAGGAAAGATTAATTAATCATCATAACAATCATAAAAAAAGAAAAACGATGCCGAAAGGTTCACCTGTGTCGAGGCGGACAGTCAGTCGAAATG
>CACXDY010000125.1 GCA_902766505.1 uncultured Prevotellaceae bacterium | reverse complement strand
GGTGCAAGGTCGACACAAATCTCATATTTTGGATGAAAGGCATTGTCCTTCAATCCGGCAGGCAAGGCCACATTGTAGACATCCCCCAGAGGAGACATGTAATAGTCGGCCATCCACTGCCAGAGTTTCAACTGATGTGGAAGGAGGATGGGTGCTGTATCCAGCAATTCAACGACCTCCCGCGTCTCAAACTCCGGTTTGCGGTCATGCATCTCCATGACAATGCCGACATAGGTCTTGCTCTTTCCCAGGGGCACATTGACACGTATGCCCAGTTTCATCTCATTTTCAAGATGACTGGGCACCTGGTATGTGAATGTTCCCTCGAGATGGAGGGGAAGGATGACATCGACAAACATGGCAACAGGAGTGTAGTGTCAGACTAAAAATAGAGGGCAAGTGCCAACTGCCAGGCATGGGTCTTGGCCTTGTAGTCCTTCACTTGATCGGCAACGTCTTGAACGGTATGAATATCAGCGGTCTCTCCGCAGACTATGTTATAGTTGATAGACAGTTGGAAATCACGCATGAGCGTGATACCTCCGCCCACATTGACGCTGAACTGCGAGTCGCGGTATTTCCACGACTTGACAGAATCGAGCATCTTTTCTTTTTCATTAATATTGAAGTCAAGTTGCGGTCCAGCGTAAACAAAGAAGCCGATGGCGTCCTCAAAACCAAAACTTTTGCGCAGATTGAGGGGCACGGACACCATCTTCTGTTTGAGGTCTACCACGGGGTCATCGCCGACGCGGGTATCACGTTCATCGTAGAGAGCGGAGATATCCAGTCCGAGTCCAAAGATTGGGATTCCCAACCTCACTGTCGGACCGATAAAGAATCCGCTGCGGTCGTTCTTGACGATGTCGGTATCAAGGGCCATTCTTGTCAGGTTGAAGCCTCCCTTGACACCCAATTGCAGTTGGGCATCTACCTGACAGGGCACCAGAAGTGCCATGACAGCAAGGATAGTGACAAGAATGTTTTTTCTCATATCATTGTGGAATTAATGCCTCTCTCTTCTGACGGAGACACGGGCAGGCGTTGTGGCAGAAGAAGAGGGAGAGGTTTTCCGTCTACGCGACACTTTCTCCGTAGAGCCGCTGTCCGACGATTTCTTGCTTTTCTTCACCTTCTTTGACTTGGTGTCGCTCTGCAGTTTGGCTATGCTGTCAATAGAGTCTTTCTTGACTTGGTCGCCAAAGATATTCTTCTCGAAATCAAGCAGTTCCTGTTCGATTCTCTGCTGTTCCTTGGCCATGGCTGAATCATCGGGACAATATTGGGCGAGTGTCCGACCCAACATATTGGTTGTCTTGTAGATTTTGCCTTTATAGCGGTTCATCGTGAAGAAGTCATCGATGCTCATGGTAGCCGCATTGTTGAGATTGCTGGTCATAATCATCTGCTTGGAGAGGAATGGCGCCACATCATCATACTTGACCCAGAAAAGCGGATATTTGGTGGCTCCATCACCGAAGTCATCCTCGCGCAACATGATTGGACAGAGAGCCACCACTTTGCGGTGGAACGTGGAGGTTCCCTGGTCATAATAGGCACTTTCCTTGATATAATATCCCTTCACCTCGCGCGAAGGGATATCGCTGTTGTCGATACGCACCTTTCCGTTGTTGCGCTCATAATAGATATGATAGTTGTCAAGGAAATTGAGCGGTTTCACTTTTGCGGAGTCCTCAAAACTCTCATTACCGTCGAGCCTGTACTCATAGGTCTTGATGTTTCCCGTCATCATCAGTTTGAAGAGATAGGTAAACAAGTTCATCTGAGTGCCCACCGGCTCCACGGGGTAATAAAGGCCGGCGTTGGCATCATCCTCCAGACTCATCTCCCTGTAGATGTCACGTCGCCACACCACATCTTCCGACATGGTGGCTGTGGTGGGGAATCCTATCCGGGCTCTGGTGGTGATGTTGTTGGCATTCGACTTCTGAGCCTGCTGCTGTTGCTGTTGGTTGCGCCTTGCCTGCGGTTGTGCCGATGCGATGGTAGCCACGCAGGCGAGCATAATAATGATGAGGTATTGTCTCATAATAGTGATGCTTCGTAGGTTGTGCATATTATTTCACGATGACCTCCATGGCCTGCGGCAGTTTTCGTGTGATGCCGTCGGGTCCGGTGGCAGTAACGTTGGTGATATAGAAGCGTTTGTTGCGCGATAGTTTTCTGAAGGCGTCCTTCTGTCTGTCGGTGAAGGCGGCGCCATTGGATGCCATGGGAACGGCATTACCCATATTGTCGTAGAAGACCGTCTCGAAACTGCCCACTTTGAACTCAATGTCGAGCAGTCCGTCGTCGATGGCTGCCTTCAGGCTGTTGATTCCCATCAGGGAAGCCTTCTGCATGCCGCCGCCCTTGAAGCGGTCGGTTCCCAGTGCGATATAAGCCGTCGGGTCGGGCAATTTCCTCACATGGAACGTAGCCTGTCCCATGGTGCGCGTCGTGCCCTTGTCTGTACCGGTCACAGTGAATGTGACGTCCTGTCCTACTGCTGCCGGCACGGCGATATAATGTCCGTTACCCTGTGAAGTCAGCGTGCCTCCTGTCATGGACAGCGACACCGAGTTTTGCGGGATGCCGGAGCAACTGACACTGATGGGGTTATGGAATCCAGCATACAACACATTCATCAGGTCGGCGGCTACGGTTGCACCGGATGGCGGCGAGATGACATTGTATTTCTGTTTGAAATCCCGTCGGATAGTTTCACCGTCGGCGTTTCTCATGAGGATATATCCTCCGAAGGTATGCTCTCCCACTCCTCCTGCCGAGAAGGAATAGGTGCCATTGGGACTGTTGATACGTGAGCCGTTGATGTAAATCTCAGGCACTTGTGTGGTATCGACGGCCGCCATGATGATATTGGCAGTAAGTCGCTCTCCGGGATACAGTGTGGTTTTGTCGGGCACCACGAATGCTTCGAGTTTGTTGACCCTGACATCCTTGAGACCGATATTGGCCACGAGGGAGTGGAGCACCTCACCCTCCGCATAGCGGATATCGCTTTGCAGTTTGGTGAGCAGGGTGACGGCAGCAGCCACGGGCATGTCCTCAAACATATACTCCTGCCAGTTCTTCCCTAAGGTATTCTCGTTCTTGGGAATTTCAGTGGAGAGATTGCTGGCGATGATTTCACGTTGCCTCTCGTCGTTGACCATGAGCAGGATTCGCTCCCTGTAGGAGTTGATGGCATCAAACAATTTCTTTCCCTTTCCTGTTCCGGGCGCAAGCATCACCTGACTGGCTGCCTCCAGATCCTCCTTGTTCCGGATATGATTGAGGTCGCCGTTTTTGCCGTCGGCCTCCTTGACGATGGCCACCTTGAGGTCCTGCGCCATGTTGTAGAGCGAGTCGCTGATTTCCTTCACGCCTTTGGCTTTCTCAAACCACTCACGTACCTTTGCCGGATTGGTCTTCATCTGTTCGTCAAGGTCGGCCATCATGGCCAGGTTCTCCTTAGAGGAGTTGGCCGTTGTCCGCTTGAGGCTCTCCTCTACCAATGAGAAGCCGTCGAGCACCTCAGTGGAGATATTGAGTGCAAGCATAGCCATCAAGACGACGTACATGAGGTTAATCATCTTTTGGCGCGGAGAGACGGGTCTTTTCTTTATAGCCATTCTACTGGTGTTCCTCTATGATTACAGGGTGATACCGGGTTGTGTTGGTGCGGTGGGAGCACTTCCTGTGGGAGCACTTCCCCTCATATTCACTGTCATGGCCTCAATCATTCTTGCATAGATCTGGTTGAGTTGCTCAATCTGCTGAGCCAGTTTCTTCGACTGGTCGTTAATTTGGTCGATGGTACCTATTTGCTGACTGGCACCCTTGAGTTGCATCTCATACACTTTGCAGATGCCAGTAAGTGTCCGGTTGAGGTTCTCCATCTCCTCAGAGTCACGGGTGAGTCGCACACTCTGCTCATTGACCTTGCCGAGCATCTCGGTCAGTCTCTTGAGTTCATCGACATAATTCTCCGTTGCCTCTGCCATTTCAGGCGAAACTTGTTGTTGCTGGCTCAACCATGCTGTATTGACGGCTGCGGCAGGCGCTCCGGCAGCCACATTCAAACCGCCACCGGCCTCTTCGCCTTCTGCTCCAGCCACCTCGACGGGTTTTCCTTCGGCTGGTTGTCCCTCGACAGGTACACCACCGATGATGATAGTGCCACCACCACCGCCGACTACGGTCGGTCCGCCGGCGCCGACAGCTGCTGCTATCTGTCCTTCCGGACCTTCCCCTTCGATGAAGACATCCTCTCCCGGGGTGCCATCGCCCTCGTATACCACGTTAGGCTGGCCGACATGGCGTTGCAGGTCCATACCGTCGGTCGTCTTGTCGAAAGGCCGGTCGAAAGCAGAAAGGAAGAACACGAGCACCTCGGTACCCATACCGATAAACAGCATGAGGTTGGCTCCAGGAAGGTGAGTGAGTTTGAAGAGTGTTCCTGCAATCACAATAGATGCGCCCCAACTATAGGCATAATTAAGGAAAGTCTGCCCCGGCACGCTGTCCATCCATTTCTGGAGCAGGTAGATGACGTTGAATTTACTGTATTGTGTCATGGTTATTTCTTGCTGGCTTTTTGTTTAACACTTGATGAGGTGGCGATGCTTCTCACGCACCTGAATCCGATATAAGAGCGCGGTTGGTTTTGGTATTCCCATGACCGCCATGCGGAGCGGATGTAGGACTCCGGGTCTTTCCATGAGCCTCCACGCACACTCTTTTTCTTCAGTCTATAGGGGTCTTCCTTGGCTGCTTTGTATTCCAGCTGCGGATTGAGGTCGTTCATGGCATCCACACCCGCTTCGGTAAAGATGGTGCTGGTCCATTCCGCCACGTTTCCGGCCATGTCGAATAGTCCGTTGGTATTGGAAGAATAAATACCCACCTTGCTGGTAATGAGATTGCCGTCTTTGGTATAGTTGCCCTTGTCGGGCTTGAAGTTGGCATAGAAGCATCCGTCACCGTTCTTCACGTCTTCGTTTTCCCAGGGGAATTCTGTTCCGTCCTTTCCACGGGCGGCATACTCCCATTCTGCCTCAGTGGGTAGTCTGTAGCGTTGCACATACCTTGCCTCCGGTCCAAGTCCCTTGAGCAGGTAGTCGGTACGCCATGCACAGAAAGCATTGGCCTGCTCCCATGTGACCCCTACCACGGGATAGTCGTTGTAGGTGGGATTGCTGAAGTAGTTGCGCAGGTACATCTCATTGTCCGAGTTCCGGAAATCATTGACCCAGCAGGTGGTGTCGGGATATACGTTGACAATATAGGTGTTGAGGAAGTCCCATGGTCCAGTGAGTTGTCTGTTGATGGTCTCACGGACGATTCGTCCCTCATCGTCGATGTAAGCAGTATCTTTGGAAATCATCACCACCTCGTTGGGGTCCACCACATAATCGGTGTTGAGGTTGCGCTCCTCGGGATTGATGCGGTTGCGTCTCAGCGCCGCCGTGGTGTAGTCATAGACCTCATAACGGTAGTTGAGTTGACTGGCATCCAGCATTTTTTCGCCGGTGACGGGATTGGTCACATACAGGCTTTCGATGGCCCGCAACTCATCCTCGTTGGGTTTGCGCGGCAATGATTTCTTCCAGTCGAGGTGAGGCGTCACCGGGTCACCGTTTTTGTCCTCGGTGATTTTGTAGGAGTCATCTCCCCCGTAGTTGGGATCGGCAAGCCGCTCGCGGAGGATGGAGTCGCGCACCCAGAATACAAACTGCTTGTACTTGGAGTTGGTGACCTCCGTCTCATCCATCCAGAATCCATCGACTGAGATTTCCTTCACAGGTGTCTGCTTGCCCCAGAGAGTATCCTGTTCTTCGATACCCATCTTGAGGAAACCCCTTTTCACCATGGTCATGCCATAAGGTGCCGGCTCCTTGAATGCCTTTCCGCCACCTACGCCTGTCACCTCTCCCCCTCGTCCGGAGGTGGATGCCGACTTCGTTCCCATACACCCCGACAAGGAGGTAATGGCCAATGCGCAAACGACGGTAATGATATCTCTTGTTCTCATATCTTTATAGTATTCTCACACTTTTATGCTTGTTTTTTCCTTTCTTTGCAAGGCTTAGGTCAGTTTGGTATTTGACAAACAACTCATGGCTGCCATTGCTGGGACTGATGGTGCCTGCGGTGTAGTGCTCAAAACTGTATCCGACATGGATGTCATGGATACAGCCTCCCACAAAGCCGGTAACGGAGTTAGTAGGACTATACCCCACACCGATATACATATGCCGGTTCTCGTGGTTGTAGTCCAGACGTGCCGTGATATCCCCTCTGTAAACCACGCCATCCGTGCGGAAAAGCACGCTGGGGTGTATAGTAAGAAACGGACTTCTCAGTTTTATATTGTATCCACCTGTCAAATAATAGGTTCGGTCGACCTGTAGTTCGTTGGTCTCGCCGAGTTCCACGAGTGGTGCGGTGAGATGCTGTGCGGAGATTCCCACATACCATGGACCACGGAGATAATAGATACCGGCAGCGAGGTCAACGGCATTTCCATCGTTTTCAGCGGTGCTGAAAGCGGGGTCTCCGGTCTCGTCGACATCGACTTTTCCACCGTCCATGTTCTCCATAATCAGTCCTGCCTGCACACCGATGCTCAGCGTCCCGCCAAACAGTTTCCGCTTATAGGCATATTGCAGTGACAACTGCTGATGGGTGAAAATACCGATTTGGTCGTTGACAATCTGCAGTCCTGCCCCGTGATAGGAGTTGAGGAACAGGAAGGGCAGGTCAACACCGAGATACATCGTCTTTGGTGCGTTTTCGAATCCAGCGAAATTCATGGCATAGGCACCTGTCACATTGAGTTTCGACTCTTTTCCGACTGCCGCCGGATTGAAATAGGGTTCCATGGCCCAATAGTGGCTAAAGGGCACATCATACTGGGCTTTTGCCCCTAAAGAGACAAGCGCCAGTACCATCATGGTGATGATTTTCCGTAATTTCACGTGATTATAACGTGAATTGTGCGGTTTTATTGTGAATCGAGGCATAAAAACGCCGCCCGTGGCACAAAGTCACGGGCGGCAGTTATTTATTCAGTTATTTGTTGATGCTCAATCATCAAAGAATGAATCATGACCTTCTTCTTCAAAGAAGGTAGATTGATTGCCTTCTGCGTGGTCTTTAGAGTTGCCTTTAATACCATCTTCTCCCCAAAGAATCTCATTAGGTGTATTCAAAGCGACAACGTCTGTCTCTGGTTGTATATAAATTCTTTTCATATCCTGGACTTATTTTACAACGATTTTTACATTGTTGACTACGTAGATGCCGGCTGGCAAGGTGATGGTCTTGCAGTCACCTTCCTCAAGAGTGACGGTGCTCACGGTCATGCCGTTGAGTGAACGTACAACAACTGTCTGTGGTTTTGAAGCCTCCATGGTCAGCGTGTGGATACCTGAGCGCACGGCCAGGTCAGCCTTGGCCAATGTTTCTGCGATATCCAATTGATCGCCAAGATACTCATAGGACACATCAATCCATTTCAGCATATTGGTAGAACCGGTGGGTGCACTGGTTGAGTAAGCATAAGTGCTGCGGAACGGATAGACATAGAGATACTGCAGATTTGGAGACATCAGATGCAGGTTCTGGTACTTGTTGTCGATGAAATAGAACACGTCCTCTGTCACTGCGCGGTCGACGATGTAACCAGCGTAGGAAGCCTTGTTGGTGAGGTAATAAGTCGTACCCTTATAGGTAGCGGTCACCTGCTCACCATTAATCTTGTAATCGCTGGGCAGAGGAGTAGCCTCAACGGTAGCACCCTTCTGTCTGGCAACGAAGGAGATATTCTCTTCCGATGACAGCGGTTCAACTTTCACCATGTAAGGTTTGTTGGCCTCGGTGGATGTTCCTGTGACAGGTGCGAAATAAGCCACACCATGGTCAATTTGGCTGCCGCTCAGAGCGATGGTCTGGTTGTCTGCCATGACATTCACGGTGAACTGGCTGTTGTCGCCTGGGTTGGTATGGAGTCCATTGTCAACCGTCATGGTGAACGGGAGCATCAGCGTGGCGTTCGTGGTCTTGTCGTAACCCTTTGGCAAGGTAATCTCACGGGAATAGGTGGCGTAGTTGGCGGCGTCCACATCAATCTTATATGGTGAGAAGAACGGCTTGCGGTCGGTGATGACGATATTACCACCTGCGTGATAAGCACCACTTGAAGTCTTATAAGCGAAGTTGTCGAGTGTTGAAGTGGTGTTCTCCGGGAGGAAAATCAGACAGTTCTTACCTAATCCTTCTTTCAAGGTTGCCAGCGTATGGGTATCAGAAGAGAGGATGGAGTAGAGTTCTGTTCCGTCGATGTAGAGAATCTGGTCCTTAGATTTGGGAGCACTGGTGTTGTTACCCAGACCGTTATTAATAGCCGTCACAATATCTTCCACATTCAAGTATCCTTTGAATTCATTACCCTCTTCATTCTCAGTGGTGACTTTCAGACCCCACTGAGAGTCAGTAGCATCCTGGTCTTTTCCGAGGTCAGTACCATAATAGCAGGTATTATTGTAGATTTTCCGCCACTCGAGTTTTGGCTCATAGGTCTTTGCCTCGAGGTTGATGTCCATGCGGTAGAAGGCATAGAAGCGGTGCTGCCAATTGGTGGTTGGTGCAATGTTGTAGCGTGTCTCATCAGCAGTAAACACATAGTATATACCGGATTTTGTCGCGCTGGCATTGAGCACCACGGGGATGAATTGATTTCCCTCCCCTGCCAGGTATTTGGAAACAGTGAACGGATATTCCTCCAAGTGTGCAACGGCATCACCTGAACCTGTGTTGGTCAGTTCATCGGCATTGTTGAAACGGAAGACGTTGTTACCGGCAACACTGGTGAACACCTTTGTAGTATAGTTTGCATTGGGATTGTATGCAGAGTCATAGAGACCGTTATCACCATCTCCGTCTACGGGGATAAAGTAATCGGACCTGACAAAACTGTAACGTGCATTTCCTGAACGCTCACCATTATAATAGGTATTATCACCATAATTGCTGAACAGATTGGAGAACGTGAAGGTCAGGTCTGTAGTGGCATATTGCTCTGGTACATAGAAATTGAACACACCACCACTGACAGAGAAGTCATCTGCCGTGAAGCCCTGAGACAGAGTAAGTTGGTCATCTGGGTCATGACATACGATGTCCATCTTGTTGATATAGGGGTCGAGTGCCTGCAGGTAGAGTTCTACGTTCACAAGAGCCATACCACCTTCGGACTCTATACCAGAAATTCTGAACTTGATAGCATCATTGTTGAGGAATTCATTCTCATCGGAGAAGGTGAATGACCCGTCATCGGCAGAACTTTCAACTGTCGTTGAGAAGAGCACGGTCTCACCTGTTTTGTCATAGACATCCAATGTATAGGAAGCAGGTGTGAATGCCGGGAGATTGACGACGTCGGAGTGGGATGTCAAGAGTGGCAAATTGGAAGTGGAACTCGTGAATACCGGACGGATGGTCGGGTCGGTCTGCCTTTGGAGATAAGCGGTAAAATCATTGCCAGACCAATACCATTCGCCCCAACTACTCCAAGTATACCTTCTCGTTCTATAAATAAAGTCACGGGCATCCTCAATATACAGGCGGTTGTTATTATCCACCTTTACCTTATTCTCTGAAGTAGATGTACCGATGCCGATAGTATAGATATAATCTTGACGCTGCTGATAATTGTTGTAATTATAGATATCACCATAGGACACTCTATAAATAAGATAGAAGGAACCATTATGGAGACCGTTGTCACCATCCTTCTCCCAAAGGGTCTTGGTGGTCACGAAATGACCTGACCTGTTGAGATAATAAGTAGTACCGTTCTGGGTAAACTCAATCGTATAATAATTTTCTGAATAGGGTTGGGCCGCAGCTTGCACACCATAAGAATAATCAATCTTAGCGCCTACGATACGATAGCCTATAGGCGAAGGACTGGAAGAGGAATTATCAATCTCGATAGGTGTCTCCACATAATAGGTGTCGTTTTCCAATCCAAAATAATTCTTTGAATTGTTGCGTATCAAATGGATGTGCTTGTCATCAGCCACATCAGCGGGAACACCATTGCTGACTGCATCCTCTTGATACAGGTAATTGTAGCCCATCAGGTCCTCCACATTCTCGTAACTGTATGCATAGAACGTCTGACCGTTCTTCTCACGAAGGGTCACCTCGCCGATGTCCACCTTACTGGTCTTGAAACCTATCGGCTCGCAGCTGGTAGCCACTGGATCTGGAGCAGATGGAGTCACATCGGCAGAGAACGTACCTTCTGCTGTGAAGTAGACCTCAAAATGCTTGATGGTCAGCAAGAAGAATTCAGCCTGATCATGATGGAGGCGGAAATAGAGCTGATTGCCCATGGGGTCATCATCCGTGTTCGTACGCTCAATGACAAATTCCCGGGTATCGCTGTTGGAGGTTCCCATCGTTGGAGTTTGTGCTTTTGGAGCGCTGTAATCGAAATTGCTGCCCGTTTCATAAACGGTCTTGTTTTGTGCGGTAGAAGTCATACCTGAAACGGTAGAACCATTCAAGTTGTTGAGGAATACGATACGGTAACCTTCGATACGGTAGCCCTTCGGCAAGGACAACACCATATACAGGTCTGGTTGCATACCGCCAGCAAGAACCAATTTATTCCCTACTGTATTATTCTTCCGGTATTCAATAATATTACCAGCAGGAATGGCTATCTCGCCGCCCTCAGTCAAGTTAGGCTCATCTGCCACAGTAAAAGACAGAGCCAACTGTTCATGACGCCACATTGAGGACCAACCATTTTCGAATCCCACCTCACCTACATCTGTCAAGGCGGCGATGAGTTTTCCAGTGGTTGGACTGATGGTGACGTTCTGACCATAAGCAGCAATACTGCATAGCATCAGAAACATTAAAATCAGTTTTTTCATATCATTCTAAGTTATTATAAATATGTTTATTCTCAAAAATTGTAAAATATTTTCCTATCAGCAGTAATTTACTACATTTAATTAACCCTCTGAAACAGAGTGACCTTTATTGTCTTTCTTACAGAAAGGCACAATAGTATTATCAAAATATTATCAGCATCTGATGACTCTTCCGCCAATATACATGCACGCAAAGTTACTACATTTTTGTCAAATAATGGCTTTTTCCACAAAAAAATATCAAAATATATACTTATCCTCAATGTCTGATGTGGCGCGCCAAAAGGTTTTATTGACGTTCCACAGGGATGCAGATGGCTAATTGTTAACAATTATCCATTTTATGATATTCAATCGCAAATTTAAAAAAAAAAAATGAAATTTAATACATATCATAACTTTTTTTCTATTATTTGTATAGAAATTGGATACAGGCAATCAACTCAAGGAAAAAATATGGAAAAGACTCATTTTCGGCAGATTTTTATGATAATTTCATATTTTTCAACTAAAAAATAATTCGTTTTAGAATTTTTACCCTATCTTTGCACCCACTTTTACCTAATTATAATATATAAGAACCAAACAGTCTTTTTCAAGCTTCATGCCCTTAGCCACAAGAAGCTAAAAATCTTTCAACACGCTACAAAAAACAAAACAATAATGTATATGAAAAGATTTTTACTGGTTATTTTTCTCACAAGCGCCACATTCTTGGGCTTTGCCCAGGATGTCAGCAAGAAAATGTCAGCATCAACCCAGTTGTTCCTCAAAGAACTGAAAGGAGAGATATCGCTGACCAACCCCGATGCCGCCACCAAGCAACAGACGACCAATAAAGGACAACGTGCTGTCACTCTTGGCAAGAACCATGGCCGTGTCATCGCCGCACCCGACACAATTGACGGCAAGGTTTACATATCTGCATTCATCCGGATGGATGACAACAAAGATGTCAGTGCACTCGAAGCACTCGGTGTGCAGGTACAGTGCAAGTTTGCCAACGGACTAATCACAGCCAACATCCCCGTCGACAAAATTAAGGAAGTGGCGGAAATCAGCAACGTGAGACGCGTCAATGTGGCCAAACTCATGCGTCCATTGACCAACAAAGCCAGAGAGGCCACCAATGTGGACGACGTGCTGACCAACTCCACCGATGCCATTCGTGCCGGTCTGAGCAACAAGTACGACGGTTCGGGAGTGGTGCTCGGTGTGATTGACACAGGTATCGACTTCCAACACAAGGCATTCAAAGACAAGAACGGCAACTCACGTATCAAGAGAGCCTATGTTTATAATGGAAGCAGCGCTACCGAATACACCGAGATCACCAGCAGCAGTCCTACCACTGACGACAACTCCGAAGACCACGGCACACACACCTCGTCGACGGCTGGTGGTTCATCAGTGATTGTCAGCGGTTCAAGCGTCACCGTCACCGACGACCATGCCAATGCCTCTTATGGCGGCATGGCGCCAGGCGCAGACCTCTATCTCGCCGGTATCAATGGACTGGAAGACACCTATCTGGCCAACGCCTTCCAGAAAATCTGCGACTATGCAGACGAACAGGGAAAACCCGTGGTGGTGAGCAACAGCTGGGGTTCACAATGGGGACCTCACGACGGTACGGGCGATTTCGCCGACATCTGCCACCAGTATTTCAACGACAACAAACCCAACCATATCTGCTTGTTCGCAGCCTCGAATGACGCTGGTGGCGGTGGTTTCCATATTTCCGGCAACGCAACCAGTTCCAATCCCCTTGGAGCCCGGCTGGTCTGTTCTTCAACCCTATCTAAGGGTCCCGTCACCATAGCATGGCCCCGTTCGAACATTTCCAACATGAAGTGCAGGATTATTGTCTATTCCAGTAAAGGACTCACAACGACTATCGATGTCAACCCCACGTCTGATGGCGCATATATTTCCAACAGCAATTATTGGAATGGTTATCTTTATGCCATTTCCGACCAGTCGTCTGAGGGCAAGAACGGTATCATCCTCTATGGCCAGAATTTCAGCACCAAATCCTCTGTCTATATCGGAGTGCAGTTCTATCCTTCCAACGGAAGTTCGGTCATTGATGCATGGACGACATGGGATAGAGCGCAGTACTCTAATTCCCCCTCTTTGAGCGGATACACCTGGACCAAAGGAAGTGACGACAACTGTGTGAGCGATGAAGCCACCTTCCCCGATGTCATCTCAGTCGGCGCCTACGTGTCCAAGAACAGTGTCACCGACCACAACAACTCCACACATACACTGGATTATTACACGATGGGCGACATCGCATACTTCTCGAGTTATGCAACTGCCAACCAGACACCGACGGGTGAGCAATATCCCTGGATAACAGCCCCGGGTGCCACGGTGGTGTCGGCCGTCAACCATCTTCACACATCAGGCTCTTACAGCTATATCAACGACAACATGGCCAGCTATGGCATGTATCGTGTGAACAACGACCAGACCAATCCCTACGGCTCGATGGAAGGCACTTCCATGGCAACACCGGTGGCAGCAGGCATCGTGGCTCTATGGCTGCAGGCTGCCAACGAGGCAGGAAAGACCCTCACCACCTCCGAGGTGAAGGAAGTCATGAAAGAGACAGCCATCAACGACAACTATACAACCACTGGCAGCAATGCCACACACTTCGGTAATGGTAAAATTGATGCGCTGGCCGGCATTCAGTATATCCTCGGAGCAGCATCGGTTCCGACCATCAAGGCCACACCTACAGAACTGACGTTCAGCGGCTATGCCACCCAGCAACAGTCACAAGTGATTAACGTGACAGGCTTGAATCTGGAGGGCAACATCACCGTGACAAAGAGTGGCAGCAACACGTTCTCCGTGGACAAGACGAGCATCACTCAGACAGACGGTTCGGCATCTGCTGAACTGACAGTAACATGGGCTCCCACCACTGAAGGCACACAGACAGGCACCATCACCCTGGCAAGCAGCAATGCCGAGAGTGTGACCATCAGCCTGACCGGAACGGCCGAGGCAGCCACTCCGACCATCATTGCCGAGACCAGTCTCAACTTCACTGCCGCATTGGACAGAGAGGTCACCAAGACCGTTACCGTCACCGGACGTTTCCTAACGGATAATGTGACCATCGCCCTGACCGACGAGAACCATGTGTTCACCGTAGACCAGAACAGCATCACCGTGACAGAAGAGGGCACGACCTTCTCGGTGACCTTCAAATCTGCTGAAGAGGGGACTTTCACCGGCTCTTTGCTGCTCTCAAGCAATGGAGCAGAACCCGTCAGCATCACTCTTACCGCCACTGCCCGCGATGGCGGCACAGCCAGCGACGCTTATCTCAACATTGCAAAATATGATACAATGGATGAGGCTGGCTGGAACACAACCTATGTAGACAACCTCTACAAGTACACACTATATGAGGACGAAGAGGTGGCATGGCTCACGCTGCCCGTCTATGGCGCTTGGGTCGGAGTTTATTACAATCATCCTCAAACATGGATTGAGACCAGTCTGACCAACCAGACTGCCTATGCTGGCATGACATGGAATTACACCCCCACCGTCAACACTCCCTATTTAGGCAGCAGCGCATACTTCACGACCGCTTCGGCCAGGGTAATGGGATATAACTCCGGCACCAACACCACTCAGAAAGCCGTGAGTTTCTACGTAACGAACACAACGGCAGTCAAAGCATTGGCCCGCGGCGCCGCAGGTGCCAGCACCACCTATCCCGCTGCCCTGAAGGTTTATGAGTGCACGGTAAATGCTGATGGAAGCCTGACAGCATCGACAACAGCCGTCAAGAGTGACTCGAATCCATCGACCAGCACCTCAGAGACCTTCTCGCTGGACTGCACAGGCCTCGATGAGACCAAAATTTACAAGGTGGAGGCAAGTGTCTATCGCGGATATATCTATGAGATTGGCTTCCAGACGCCTATAGTGGTAGAGAAGATTCCAACCATCACTGCCGAACCTACTGAACTGGACTTCGGCACCATCTATGCCACCACGCAGACGTCTCAGACCGTTACCGTCAAGGGTAAATATCTGGAGGGCGATGTGCAGGTGACCGTCGACGACGAGACGGGTTCATTCACGGTAAATAAGGAAAGCCTCACCGCCGAGGAAGCCAAGAATGGCACCGAGGTAGAAGTAACCTTCCAACCTGCCGAGGCCGGCACTTACAATGCCACCATCACCCTGACAAGCAGCAATGCCGAGAGTGTGACCATCAACCTGACCGGAACGGCCGAGGCAGCCACACCGATGCTGTTTGCCGACCCAACAAGCCTGCAATTCTCATCAAACATTGATACTCCCGCCAGCAAGACCATCACAGTGACCGGACGTTTCCTCGCCGAGGACGTGGCCATCACTCTGACCGACTCGAAAAATGTGTTCTCTGTTGAACCCACTACGCTGTCGGCCGGGGACATCACTTCCGAAGGAGTAGAGTTAACAGTTACGTTCAACTCTTCCGAAGAGGGAGAATTCACAGGTACGATCACGCTGAGCAGCGAAGGGGCAGAGCCCGTCACCATCAACCTCTCGGCATCAGCCAACAATGGCGGCACTGCCAGCGACCCATACCTCAACATAGCAAAATATGAGACGATAGATGAGGCTGGCTGGAACACAAGCTACGTAAACAACCTCTACAAATACACACCTTATGAGGACGAAGAGGTGGCATGGCTCACACTGCCCATATACGGAGGATTTGTAGGTGCTTCCTATGCTACAGAAAGCAACACGTTTAACGGCGGTCATCCACAGGCATGGATTGAAACCAACATCACCAACACATGGAGCAATCCATATACAGGTACAACCTGGACTTTTGACCCGACATCATCAGATCCTTTCTTAGGTAGCAGTTCATACTTCGAGTCAGCCACTGCGAGGGCAATCGGTTCCAACAGCAAGAGAGGCACGACCACCAGGGAAGTGAGCTTCTATGTCACCAACACTACTGCCGTCAAACTCTATGGCAAGCACGCCAACAGTACAGACACAAGCTATCCGACGGCACTGTATGTATATGAATGTACGTTGAATGAGGATGGCAGTCTGACAGCTTCCACCACCGCTGTGAAAAGCGACACTTACGCCACGGCAAATGGTACGGCCAACCTCTCTGCCACTGATCTGGATGCCTCCAAAATCTATAAGGTTGTGGCAAGCCAGGCACGCGGATATCTCTATGAGATTGGTTTCCAGACACCGTTGAAGAAGTCCGTCATTGGCGATGTGAACCGCGACGGCATCATTTCCGTTTCTGATGTCATGGCGATTGTTGACATCGTCTTAGGTGTTGCCACGATAGACAACAATCCCAACAACTATGATTTCGAGGCAGCAGAAGTAAATCGTGACGGCAGCATCTCCGTGACCGATGTCATGGCACTGGTTGATATTCTTCTACTCAACTAACAGGATTTAAGAACGTATGAGATGAGGGTGTGCCAAATTGAATGGCACACTCTCTTTTTGTTTTTATTCTATCCAAAACACCCTGAATGCCACACCAACGGCAGGCAAACATATATATTATTCTATGTCAGTTGATTTGTCTTTTTCGTTACTCCGATTTTGGTGGATTTTTAAAAAATTGTTTTCCCAATCAAATGTTAAAAATTAGTCAAGAACTAAAAATATTTATAGAATAATTTGGTTTATATTATAAACTTGTTTATCTTTGCGCTGTAATCCGGACACAAATGGCTAAAGGCGGGTTTTCTGCAGGAGCCCGTCCGAAGCCAAAGAGCAAAAAAAACAAAAGTTGAACATTCAAAACCAAGACAACAATGGAAGAAAACAGCAACCTGACTGCCGAACGCAGTCTGGGAATCATCACAGAACAGATAGAGCGAAGCCGCAAGTCGGTATTGGAGGATGTAGGCATGTCGCTCTTTATCTCTGGTATTTGCATTATCGGCGTAGCCTTTATTACCATCATTTGCGCCCTGCTCACCGGCAATATGGCTTTTCATCTGCTGTACATATTGCTGCCTCTTGTAATAATAGGTATAGATCGTTACGTCAAAAGAAACAAGCCAAAGGTTCCAGCCAGTTTTATAGGCAAAATGGTAGATAAGACATGGCTGACGTTCGGCATCTTCGTTCTGATTTTTGCCTTGCTTTCTATCCCTTTCAACAATCTAATGTTCCACGACGCTCAAGTGGCTGATAATATGCAGGTGTATTTCCAAAACCGTATCAAACCTATTAGTATCATTTATCTGATGATGGGTATGGCTGTTTCAGTCAACGGTAACATTCTAAAGAGTAAGTGGATGGTATGGTGTGGCATCATTGGTGGTATAGGAGGATTCTTTTGGGAGTCTTTCCACGTGACAGAGACTTTAATTGGATGGAGCCGTATTCCATTGGATTATTTTAGTACAGTCCAGACCATTGCACCTAACCTTATGATGGCTATATTCGCCTTCATCGGCGTGACGCTCCCAGGTTGGATGCTCAAAAAACAGCATTAGCCTATGCCATTCAAGCCATTAGACCCACTACTGCACTCGGAGTTGCGACTGGCCGTGATGTCACTGCTCATCAGCAGCGAAGAAGCCGAGTTCCCATATATCAAGGAGCAGACGGGAGCCACGGCGGGCAACCTGAGTGCGCAGATAGACAAATTGTCGGCCGCAGGCTATATCGAGGTGGAAAAGACTTTTAAGGGAAAGAAACCCTGCACCCTCTGCCGTATCACTCCCGCAGGCCTGAAAGCCTTTGAGGGATATGTGGAGGCGCTGAAGAGTTACTTAAAGGTGGACTCCAAGTAAGCATACGAAACAAATTTGTAGAATATATAGCAACAGCCATATGAACAGACTATATGCCCGAACAAGACAATATATCTTCAGCAAAGCCCTGAATGTGATGCCGACCCGCGAGCCAGTGTTGATAAAAGGCAACGGAACGGTGCTTCGGATACCTGAGTTATTGAAGAAGGAACACGTGGAGAACGTGCTGGTCATGACGACGGCAGGATTTATCAAGCGTGGGACGCTCCAACCGCTGTTCGAAAGACTCCATGAGAATGG